>CAMDKB010000182.1 GCA_945901195.1 Rhizobium sp. Q54 | reverse complement strand
CGCAAAATCGCGGTCCATTGAAAGTAGTCGAGTGTCCCGCCAACCTGTTCAGCCTGCGGCAACAAGACGTGGTATTTCACATCGAGTATCCGCGCCGTGTTGTCGGCCCGCTCCATGTAAAGCCCAAGTCTGTTGAAATAATAAGTGTCGTTGCGCAACATTGTGCGATAGGCCGCGCCGTCGAAATCACGCGATATCGTTTTCACAAATTCGAGAAAGCGATCTATTTCCTCTCGTGGCATGGGCCTTGTAACATCGCGCTCGCTTTCGATACGACGAAGTTCCAGCCACGCCGCATTGATGGATTCCCACATTTCCACAGTCAACGCTGTACGCACGGCGCGCGCGGCAGTCCGGGCATTCTCGATGCAATTGCGGATTGACGTCGGGTTGCTTCGCTCGAAAGCCAGAAACGCGATGACGTTGTCCTGGTCAGGAATATCGTGCGCCTGTTTGAACAGATCGAGATTTCCAGCCGCAGCCAGAGGACTGATCCATTCTGCGCCATCGCCACCATAGGCTTTGGGTAAAGCGGCCAGACGCAGCGCGGCATCTATCGTCCGTGCACTGAAGTCTGCGCGCTCGATGTAACGGGCGACCCAGAAGAGATTATCTGCACTGCGCGCGAGCATCAGAATATTCCATCTTCGCGGTCCCGGCCAGGTTCTTTATTGAACGGCATCGGGAGCGTCCTCAATGATCCAGGTATCCTTTGTGCCGCCGCCCTGACTTGAATTCACAACGAGCGAACCCTCGGTCATCGCGACCCGCGTCAAGCCGCCTGGAATGGCGTGCACACCATCTGCCCCCGTGAGGACAAAAGGCCTGAGATCGACATGACGAGGCCCTATCCGATCACCTGCAAAAGCCGGACATGTGGAAAGCGATAACGTCGGCTGAGCGATATAATTTGATGGATCGTCACGCAGCTTCTGCGCGAAAGTTTCCAATTGCGCTTTAGTGGCATGAGGGCCCACAAGCATGCCATATCCGCCAGAGCCATTGACCTCCTTGACGACCAGTTCGGCAAGATGGCTCTGCACATATTTCAAGGAATCCGGCTCGCGGCATCGCCAGGTTGGCACATTCTTCAGGATAGGTTCTTCGCCGGTAAAGAAGCGGATAATTTCAGGCATCCATGTGTATATCGCCTTGTCGTCGGCAATGCCCGTACCGACCGCATTTGCGAGCGTGACGTTTCCTGCAAGATAGGCGTTCATCAAACCGGCGACGCCAAGCGCAGAATCAGGCCGGAAGACCAGGGGGTCAAGAAATTCGTCGTCAATCCTGCGGTAGATTACATCGACGCGCTGCGGGCCGCGCGTGGTGCGCATATAAACAACATCATCCCGCACAAACAGGTCGTAACCTTCGACAAGCTCAACGCCGAGTCTGTCGGCAAGAAAGGAATGCTCATAATAGGCCGAATTATATTGTCCGGGGGTCAACACAACAACGTTGGGTTCGCCGCGCGTTGATTGCGGCGCAACCGATTTCAGGCAATTCAGCAATTCGTTGGTATAGTTCTCGACAGGCGCCACGCGATGGGCCGCGAAGAGATCGGGCATCAACCGCATCATCACTTCGCGATTTTCAAGCATGTACGAAACACCCGAGGGCGTCCGTGCATTATCTTCCAGCACATAAAAATCGTTGTCGTCCACGCGCACAATATCGATGCCAGCAATATGCACCCACACGTCATGCGGAGCGCGATGGCCGACCATTTCCGGACGGAAGCAAGCATTTCGATAGATGATATCTGCGGGAATAATGCCGGCGCGGATCGATTTCTGTTCGCCATAGATATCGGCAAGAAACATGTTGAGCACTTTGACGCGCTGCTTCAGCCCAGCCTCAAGCTTGACCCATTCGGAATGGTTGAAAATCCGGGGAATGATATCGAAGGGGATAAGCCGTTCCGTTGCTTCCTTCTCACCATAAACGGCGAAAGTAATGCCTATGCGGCGAAACATGAGCTCGGCTTGCGCGCGGCGGGCGGCCAGCAATCCCGGCGGTGTTTTCGCCAGCCAGTCTTCAACAAGCCGGTAGCAAGAACGGACCGCGCCCTCACTACCTTTCATTTCGTCAAACTGCGCCATTGTTTGCCCGTGCATATCCCGCTCTCAAGCGGGCCCATGTCAGCCAAAGCAAAGCACATACCACATTAAAAAGCGCATAAATTCGACATTTTGGGCAGAATTCGGAAGGCGACTGTCTTTCTACGCATCAGATTGCATTTAAAATCAGCAAATCATTCTGCGGGGGTCGGCAGCGGCTCACGCACACGCTTGCGGCGGCGCAACGTGCGCTTGCCCCAAATCCAGAGCCCTGTGCCCAGAAGAAGAAGGAATGCAAGCGAAAGCACGACATTCATCACGCCGCCCCATATCCCCAGAAAATCGCCCTGATGGAAGCTCCTCGGCCAGTTCGATGGCGCCTCGCGCAGGCCCTCTTTTGCGACAAGGTAAGTGAACCGCGAATTGCCTTCAGTTACGAGCGCCATCTGGCGTCCACCCCGCGAGCGAATGGATTGCAGACCCGACACATCATGTTTCTGGGCAACCATGCGCACGGCTTCAAGCACAGGGACCGCCTGTGTGCGTCCGGCCGCAGCGCCGCCAAAAGTGATGCGCAACGCCATAAACGCGCCGGTCAAAGGTGAAAGGATCAACAGCGGCAACAAAAACCAGGCGGTCGCCTTGTGCCATCCCGAAATCGTATTGCGAATGCGCGGCAGCCCCATCAGCACACCAACCAGCATGCCAAACAGCATGCCTATGGTAGAAATAAGAACGATGGGAACACGTGTGATCTCTTCAAGATCGAAGTCGAAATGCTCATGGACCGGGCGAGCCCACGAGATCCATTCGCTGATCCAGCTTTCATCGGCGGCTTCGCCGCCCGTCTTCAAATCGATATCGACCGAGCCATCCGGCCCCGCACCCTGGATGGTCAGAGACTTTTCAAAATGATCAATGCGCAATCCCCGTGCTTTGCCCTCCTTGTCGTGCTGGGCGAAATAACCTTCGATCTGCGCCAGGGTCAGCGAACCCGGTTTGATGCCCGCAGTTTGCAGGATGGGTTGAAATGACAGGATAAGCCCGGTGAAAATGATCACAGCCAGCGGAATTGCAAAAAAGACGAATATCCAGCGATGTAGCCGCAGAAGGATTGCCTGTGTCATGAACTCTCCGCGCCGAAATGAAACTGCAAACGACCTTGGCGCACGCCGCGGCTGAGCTCAAATTAAATATCCGTAGGGATTCCCCGCCCACCTCTTTCCGGTGCGCGAAGGACGTGAGCGGCCGCGGCTCCTATTCGCCCGGCGCCAGCGACGGCAGGGCTTTGCCGGACATTTTGGTTTCGCCAGCGGCTGCGTGGCAGCTGAACACCCGCCCGACGATCCTTCGCACAAAATCCGGCATGAGGATCGCAACACGTGTCATGACGTGAAGAACCAGCGGGAACGCAACGATAGCGCGATGGCATTGGATGCCCCGTATGATTTTGCGGGCCGCAGCGTCAGGGCTGATGCGAAAAGGCTGCCAGCCAAGGTGACGATCGGTGATCGGTGTTTCCACGAATCCCGGACAGGCCACTGTCACCCGGATACCCATGGGGTGCAGCAATTGTTTCAGGCCAAGGCCGTAGAAGACGACTGCCGCCTTGCTGGCGCTATAGCCAAGCCCACCTCCAATTGGCGTTAATCCTGCCAGCGAACTCATCAACACAATGTGGCCGCGTCCGCGCCGCCGCATGCCCGGTAAAACGGCGTGCAAGGTGGTCAGAGTGCCCGTGAGATTTGTGTCCAGTACACGCAGCGAGGTATCCAGGTCCTCAATGTCCTCCCCGGGCTTGCGGCCATCGAATATCCCCGCGTTTATGATGACAAGGTCGATGGGATATTCAGCATCGAACTGCTCGACAAATGCCTCAAGCCCGGCCCTGTCGGTAACATCCACCTGGCCCTGCGAGGATTTTGCGCCTTTCGCCTCAACGGCTGCGGCGACCTGCGCGAGCCTTTCCCCATTCCGGCCAACGACAGCGATTGTTTGCCCTGGAGCAGCATAGCCACGCGCAAGCGCCTCGCCCATGCCACTGGAAGCCCCGGTAATAAGTATGTTTATATCAATTCAACTCCAAAAGTACGCACCGGCCAATGGAGAGAAATTAACTGTTTATTGACCCTGAAATCCAGCAAAATCGTCGCAAACTGCCCGCAAAGCTCTCTGCAGGGTTAATTCGGGGGAGAACGCCAAGCTTACCGTTTCCTCTGATCTGCTGGACTATTGAGCATTTTCTTTGGGTTTGGACGAAGTTGCCGCTCCGACGCCCGCTTTCACCGCCGACGCGCCAACGCCCGCAACAGCGCTGACCCCGGATACGGCCACCGAACCGGCAGTCGCCGCCATCCCGACAGTCGTGGTCGCAACGACCGCTGTTGTCGTCACGACGGCGCAGCCGCTGAGAAATAAGGTTGCTGCCAAAGCGAACAGGGGCAAAATGAAGTGTTTCATTATTCCACTGTAGCTTTGAACTGATTCCAGTCTCTTAACGTCCAGGACTTGCACTCAGGGATTTGCGCTCCCCTGCCCGCGTTTGCTAAACCCCTTCCTATATATTCGCGCTCGTTCCCCGGCGCGCTCCCACCCGGTTCCCAGGTACATGACAACACTAGATCCCGTCGCGAAACGGCGCACTTTCGCCATTATTTCGCATCCAGACGCAGGTAAAACCACACTGACGGAAAAACTGCTGCTGTTCGGCGGAGCGATCCAGCTCGCCGGCGAAGTACGCGCCAAGGCCAACCGCCGCCAGACCCGCTCGGACTGGATGGCCATCGAGCGCCAGCGTGGCATTTCGGTTGTGACGTCCGTGATGACCTTCGAATATGGCGGACACGTCTTCAACCTGCTTGATACCCCCGGTCATGAAGACTTCTCGGAAGACACCTATCGTACTTTGACGGCAGTGGATTCGGCGGTGATGGTGATCGACGCAGCAAAGGGCATCGAGGCGCGCACGCGCAAATTGTTCGAAGTCTGCCGCTTGCGCGACATTCCCATCGTGACCTTTATCAACAAGATGGACCGGGAAACCCGCGATCCCTTCGAGCTCATTGACGAGATCGAAGCCACCCTGGCGCTCGACGTCTGCCCGATGACCTGGCCAATCGGCAGCGGCAAGAATTTCGCCGGCACCTATGACATGCGCAATTCGACGATCCGCCGGGTTGACCGCGACGAGCCCCCCATCAAGGTCAACGGCCCCGAAGATCCACGCATCGCCGAACTGCTGCCCGAACACGAACGCGCCGCGTTTCAGGAAAGCCTGGAACTCGCGGTGATGGCCCTTAAACCCTTCAACAAGGAATCCTTCCTGGAAGGCCATCTCACACCGGCCTATTTCGGCTCGGCGCTGAAAACTTTTGGCGTGCAGGATCTCATCGACGCATTGGGCGAATTTGCACCGCCGCCTCGCGCACAGGAATCAGCAACGCGGACCATTGATGCGCGCGAACCGAAGATGACCGGATTCGTCTTCAAGATTCAGGCGAACATGGACCCCAACCATCGCGACCGTATCGCCTTCATGCGCGTTTGCTCAGGCAGATTGTCCCGCGGGATGAAGGCCAAGGTTGTGCGCACGGGCAAGAACATGTCCGTCACCGCGCCGCAATTCTTCTTCGCGCAGGATCGCCAGATCGCCGATGAAGCCTTCGCGGGCGATGTCGTCGGCATACCCAATCACGGCGTCCTGCGTATCGGCGATACGCTCACCGAAGGCGAGGAAATCGTCTTCCGTGGTGTGCCCTCATTCGCACCGGAAATCCTGCGCCGCGTGAAACTCGGTGACGCTATGAAGGCCAAAAAGTTGCGCGAGGCGCTGCAGCAGATGGCCGAAGAGGGCGTGGTGCAGTTGTTTATTCCCAATGACGGATCGCCCGCCATTGTGGGCGTCGTTGGCGCACTCCAGCTCGATGTGCTGAAGGAACGGCTTGCGGCCGAATATACGCTGCCAGTCGATTTCGATCAGACCCGGTTTGAACTGGCTCGCTGGGTCAGCAGCGAAGACAAGGGCGAACTGGAACGTTTCATGCGCACGTTTCCCTCTGCAATGGCCATGGATCTCGATGGCGCACCCGTCTTCATGGCCCCGTCCGCATGGTCGTTGCGACATGATCAGGAAAAGTGGGACAAGATCAGCTTCACCGATGTGAAGGACTATCAGAAGAAGGCAGCGTAAGCGGCTAAAGCTTGCCTACCTCCACCCCCAGCGCGTGCGCTTTATTGCTTTTCAATCTTCGCCCGCTCGACGATATCCTTCCAGGTTTCGTATTCGTGCTTGATCATCGCGTCCATCGCGGCAGGCGTTGGCAGCACATAAGGATCTGATCCGACTTCGAAGAGGAATTTTTTGCTTTCTGGCCGCTGTGCGATTTCGCTCAGCCAGGCGTGCATTTGTTTGACGATGGGCTCCGGCGTTCCCTTGGGCAACCACGCCGCCCATTTCACGGAATAATCGAGACCTGGCACACCAGCCTCGGCCATCGTGGGAACGTCTGGCGCAAATGAAACCCTGGCCTTGGTAGATGTCGCCAGCATCCGCGCCCGGCCGGCTCTTGACTGCGTCATCGCGAGAGTCGCGTCAGCGAAGACAAAATCCAGCAGGCCTCCCGCAATATCGTTCGTTGCATCAGACGTCGCCTTGTAGCCGACGGCGGTCGCTTCCGCACCGATCAATTGCAAGTACCAGGCGGAAACGACACGATGGCTCGCCGTCGCCACCGCATACTTCGCCTCGCCCTTTTTGGCCTTTATAAAAGCAGTCAGGTCAGCCAGCGTCTTGATATCGCTTGCCGGGTTCACAACCAGAATAAGCCCTATATCATTCAGTGTTGCAACGGACTGCAGCGCATTCAAAGGGTCGTACTCAGCCCCTTTCATCATCAGCGGGTTTCCGACCAATGCAGACGTTCCCGTGATGATCATGGTGTAGCCGTCAGGCTTGGCTTCCATGGCTGCGCGATTGCCAAGATGACCATTCGCGCCCACGCGATTTTCCACGATAAAATTCTGTCCCGTCATATTCTTCAGCGCGTTGGCCCAATAGCGCACCATGATGTCGCCGCCACCGCCCGCCACGTACGCGCAAATGACGCGCACAGGACGCGACGGGAAAGTCTCCTGCGCATGTGCGGCCCAGCCGCTTGCCACAAGCGTCAACGCGGCAGACAGAATTCTCGCAACGAATTTCATATCGCTTCTCCGTTCACGTGCTGGTCGTTCCACCCCAAACTTCTTCGGCAACTTTCGCCAGCAATTCGAGCTTCTTCCACTGCTGATCGTAAGTCATATGGGCGCCGTCGCGTGTCGCTGAGCCCTGAAACCCGCATTGCGAAGAGATCGCAAGCTGATCGAGCGGGCAATAGCGGGCCGCCTCTTCGATTCGCGCCAGCAAAGCCTCGCGGGTTTCGAGTTGGGGATTCGTGCTGCTAACAATGCCGATCACGGCAAGTTTTCCCTTGGGTAGATGGCGCAATGGCTCGAACGACCCGACCCGCCCGGAATCATATTCCAGCAGGAAGCGGTCCACGTGAAGTTCGCCGAACAACCGTTCGGCCAGCCATTCATAGCTCCCGGTACGCCGGGCAAAACCGGCGCGGCTTCCCCGGCACAGATGCATCGCAAGCGTCAGGCCGTCACGCCGCGCAGCGTCATAACAAGCGTTCTCTGCTGCAATATCGGCCAGCAGCGACTTTTCCGGATCTTCTCCGGACGCCAGCAATTGCTCGTGCCCGCCCTCTTCACCGTAAATTGTAAAGCCTTCGTCAAATTGCAGATAGGCCGCACCTTCATCTGCCAGCGCCCGCACTTCTGCGCTGACAATACCAACAACATCGGCAAGCAGCCCGGCTCGTTCAGGATAAGCAGCATCGCTTGCGCCCTGGCGCCAGCTCGCTCGCGCAACCATGGCGGGACTAGGCTGAGTAATCTTGTAGGGGCCAGGCGCGTGTGCGCGGAGAAACTCACCATCAATCTGCGCCAGCCTGCGCCCCTGTTTCAGTTTGCCTGTGACCGCCTTGGTGTGCATCTGCAATTGCACCGCCTTGCCGTCTGCTGCCTTGAATTCGCGCAGCGGATAGGCGGCCTCAAAGCCCGACACAGCCTGGCTGAACACCGTTTGCCACGCATCCCGACGCATTTCGCCATCGGTGAAAACGACCATGCCAGCCGCCTTCTGGCGCTGCAACACTTCTATGACGCAATCATCCTCAACGCGCCGCAGTTCTCCCATATCAATCCTGCCGGAGCGAAACTGATCGCGTGCATCAAGAAGCCGGGCAGGCCGCAACAAACTCCCGATCTGGTCGACCCGAAATACAAAGTCATTTCTGACTGCCATGCCTACTCCCCGATTTTTGGCGCGTATTGATTTTTGATTTTCCAGCAGCCCGTTCAAGGCAATGGTACATCAGCGCAGAACCTGCGCAAGCCTGACTTTATGCCGGTCGCAGCACCGGCCTGTGAAGGTCTGTGTTATTCATCTATCAATGCTTTTTAGTCATAAGTGACCAGATCTGATAGGATTCGGGCAAGTACAAGCGTTCGGCGTCTCAGGGATATGCTGTTATGACCAAGATTATTCCTGTCATCATGTGCGGCGGTTCA
>CAMDKB010000181.1 GCA_945901195.1 Rhizobium sp. Q54 | reverse complement strand
TCGAACCGCGTCTTCAAATCCTACGACGACATCCTCGACCATTGCTGCGACGCTTGGAACAAACTCGTCGAGCAGCCATGGCGTATCATGTCCATCGGCTTGCGAGATTGGGCCCACCAATGCTGATCAGCGGGAACTGGTATTACTTGCAATTTGCATTGCCTATGTCGCATTTGCTTCGCTTGTTGCATGCCAGAACGGATATTATTGTCATTCAGGTTTTGGATATGTTCCAGCCTTCGGCGACATTAATCTGGCGCTGGCTCCCTGGGTGGAGAAGACCAATCAGGGGATTTTGCGCTACGTGCATTTCATGGCGACGGTGTATATCGCTTGGTATGTTTCCGGTGAATTTGGGAGCAACCTCAAAGGTCCAGTCGTGGAAATCATCAGGCGTGTCGGTACGCAGACGCTGGCAGTTTTTTTGACTTCGACCATTGTTGCGCCGATGCTCGGCATTTTCATCGAGCGCGTAGGAAAAGGATTTTTTGTCGACGGATTTGCGAACCTCCTGGGTATTGTCATCCTCATCATGGCGGGGCGGCTGACGGGCTGGTTCAAATCGTCACCATGGCGAAGCCGAATTCCCGGCGGCAGAAGCGATGCCTCCTGAGGCAGAATGTCGTTAAAAGATCGACACATATATAGTTAACATCCGGCCGCCCGCACTTTTTGCTTTTCCTTGGGGAAGGAAAGTTTAAGCTCGGGGTTTGCGGTTATATCCGTGGCGTGGGGCCATTCATGATCGCAAAGTTCAGAGTATCGCGTCATGTGTGCGTTGGGACAGCGTGCGCTTTCATTTGTGTATTGCTTTGCGTTGATTTCAACTTTGGCAGGGCATTATGGCGCTTGGGCGGCGCCCTTCCTCCAGGAGGACGGCCGGACCCAGATTATTATCACTTCGACATTCGACAAATCTGATCGTTTCTGCAACGCTTCGGGCAAATTGCAGGCGCTCGCCCAATACCGAGAACTCGAAATGATGACCTATGCGGAATTCGGTGCGACCGATTGGTTGACACTCATTTTCGCACCCTCGTCATCGCAATCCATGGGCTCTGTAGCCGGCATCGAAACGGCAGATCGCTATGCCCGTGTTGACGCTGGCGCGCGGGCCCGTCTGTGGCAAGGCGATCATTCCATCGTCAGTTTTCAAGCCAGTATTAGGGCGCCCTATGCATTCCAAAAAAGTGATCCGCAGGGATTGCGGCGCGAAACAAACGAGGCGGATATCCGCATCATGTACGGTTACAGTTTTGAAATCTGGGAACGGACTGGATTTGCCGGCGCGGAATTTGGCTATCGTTTAAGAACAGGGGCTGTCGATGAATGGCGTGCTGATCTTACACTTGGCTACAGGGTTACGCCGGGAATTTTGATCCTGATGCAGAATTTCAATTTTGTGGCGAAGGCGATGGCGCTGGAGCCCTATAAGCGCTCACACAAATTTCAGCTCAGCGCGATCTTTGACATCACGGAGACCTGGTCGCTGCAGGGCGGTGCCTATACTACGGCGCTTGGCGTGAATGTGCGGAAAGAATCTGGCGTTGTTGGCGGGCTCTGGAGAAAATTCTGAACCTGTCCAGAGCGCTTTCGCGAAACACCTTTTTTGAGCGATATTCTAGACGGACCATTGGGCGGCTATTGCGCGAGCTTCGCGCAATTGGCCCGACGTCACTTGCGAACCCTGACCGGCGTTGGCAGCCTCAAGGGCGAGTTTGATGCGCGCAGGCTCAGGTATTGTGATTGGCTGACTATCGGGCAAACCTTCGATGGCCTGGTCCAGTGCCGCTCGTTCGCTTTCATTTGCGCCCGATTGCATCGCCAGCGCCATCGCCAGCGCACCGGAATGGTCGAAACCATCGCGTGCCAGCCTGTAGGCCAAGACGTAGCGTTTGACGTCACGAGGGGAGCGGGCGGCGATAGCAGCCAGCTTTTCCAGCATCTGGGTTTCAGCGGGATGAAGGGGTTGGCTGAGATTTGAAACAGCGGTGTTTACTGGCGTTTCCGGTGCGACATCCGGTGCGTCTGCGTCAAGAATGGTTCTCACGAGGCTGCCCAGACTTTGGCTGTCGTAGGACAGACGAAGCGGCAGATCCACAAATCGGGTAAGCGCGCTATCGCTCGCATCCGCTGCGGTCAGCACGGTGATATAGGCAGGCCGGTTCAGAAGTTCCTGCGCGTGGGCCATGAAGTTGACAGCTGCATTACTGGAAAGCGCATCGAGATTGTCGAAGGCCACCACCACGCGTTGCGGCGTATTTGGGCTATTGCCTGCTGCTGCCGCACCCAGGGCTGCTATAAACGCCGCCGCCTGATGCGCAGCCCCGTCAGCGAAGGGCGATTTTGCACTTTGTTGTGTGCCGCCCACGTTTGCCGCTCGGCGCTCGGCATCGGTCGCGCGCTTGTTCAATGGCTCGATCTCGCCGGCGAGGTCGTCCACCCGACGGGTCTGGTTGGCAATGAGTGTGTCGAGATCGCGATGTCTTGTTTCGAGATCTGAATTGAAAAAGGAGACGCCACGGAAAATAGGCAGGATGAACCGTGCTGCGCGCGCCAAATTCAAAAGCAGAGAGAAAATGCCGGCCCAGATCGCCGCCTGTTTGGCTGTCGCGAGCCAGCCGATGTTGTTTTCAATCCAGGTTGTTGCGGGTTTGAGTGGTTCTTGCCCGTGCAGCCAGCCAAGCCAGCTTGGGCGGGTCGTCTGCAATTCGCCCATGCCCCAGGCGAGGCCAAAAAACAGCAGAGCCAGAACGATCAGCTTGGTCTGGCCGCGAAAACCCCAGATGGCGCGCAGGCAGGCGCGCACCCGGCCAAGGATGCCACCATTTTCTGCGACGTCGCGCACGAGATCCTTATAAGTTGCAACGGGATCCCCGGACGTAAATCCAAAACCGCGCAGGCGGCTCTCGATGCTCGCCCGATTGGCCCGCGCATGGGAGTCAATCCGCGAACCGCTGGCTTCATAGAGTACGCTTTCGGCCAGACGATTGCGGCGGGCAGTCATTTCCTGCAGCGCTTCGCGCTCGCTATCGAGGCGGCGGCGCACGTCTGCCAGGCGTTCGCGGGCAATTCGTGCAGCTTCCACCGGATCGGTAATGGCCTCCGAGGCTTCCTGTGCCAGAGCGGGATAGGAGCGCCCATCCGGGCCCGCCCGGTTCAGCGCTTCAAACAAAGCTGCCGCAATCCGTGTCGCAGCTTCGCCCGGACCGGCAGCATCGACACGGGCAATGACCGTTTGCGCGACGAAGGGCGATCCTGCCGAGCGCGCAGCGCCTGACGCGAACGCGGCAATGTCCGCAAGAAGGCGGTTCAGCGCGAAGGTTTTGCCTGCGCCAGCCTGACCCAGAATACCGATGGCCAGGGGGGGGGCTGTGGCAGAATGGGCTATTGTTTCCGCGAGCCGGCGAATGGCGGGTGAAATACCCAGCAGATCAGGCAAGTTGCCGGTGTTTGCAGCTGCTGCGTTTGTGGCGCGGGCGTTGCTGTTGGCTGGGGAGACTTCCAGTTGCATCGCAGCGATCTGGCGCTCGCGCTGAGCCGCGCCAAGTTCGGGCTCTGCAGAAGCTGGCCGTCTCGATGCAACATTTTTGACCCGGGTAAAGAAGTCGGTCACGAATAGCCTCCGCGTTTATCAAAAATCTACAACCAGCTTGGGCTCAGGCGGCGTGCATATCACAGTGCGGGTGCCAGTTACAGGGGCGGATAAGCCGGGAATGTGGCAGGGGCGCGACGGGTATCTTCCAGAGCGCCGTGCTACGGGGATGGGCGGGTGTGATTTTTCTTTTCACGATAGGCGTTCTTGCTCTAAAAGGCCGCAACTCCCCTTTCGTTCAAAGGATTCATCGTTTATGGCGCGGCAATTCGTCTATCACATGCAGGGCTTGAACAAGACCTATCCGGGCGGCAAGAAGGTTCTGGAAAACATCCACCTGTCCTTCTACCCTGACGCCAAGATTGGCGTTCTGGGCGTCAACGGTTCTGGCAAGTCGACCTTGTTGAAAATCATGTCGGGGATCGACAAGGAATTTACCGGCGATGGTTGGGTCGCCGAAGGCGCCCGCGTCGGCTATCTGCCACAGGAACCCATTTTGGATCCGACGCTGGACGTGCGCGGCAACGCCATGCTGGGCGTCGCCGCAAAGCAGGCGATTCTTGATCGGTACAATGAGCTTGCCGCCAATTATTCCGAAGACACCGCAGATGAAATGACCAATCTGCAGGATGAGATCGAGGCGCAGGGATTGTGGGATCTGGATTCGCAGGTCGAGCAGGCGATGGAAGCATTGGGCTGCCCGCCTGATGATTGGGACGTCAGCAAATTATCAGGCGGCGAACGCCGCCGCGTCGCGCTGTGCAAGCTGCTGCTTGAAAAGCCTGAAATGCTGCTGCTGGACGAGCCGACCAACCATCTCGACGCGGAAACCGTGAATTGGCTGGAAGGCCATTTGCGTAATTATCCCGGCGCGATCCTGATCGTCACCCATGACCGGTACTTCCTCGACAATGTTACTGGGTGGATTCTGGAGCTGGATCGCGGCAAGGGCATTCCCTACGAAGGCAATTATTCGTCATGGCTTGGTCAAAAGCAAAAGCGGATGGCGCAGGAGAGCAGCGAAGACAAAGCGCGCCAGCGCGCTATCGAGGCAGAAAGCGAATGGATTTCATCTTCACCGCGCGCCCGGCAGGCCAAGAGCAAGGCGCGTATCCAGCGCTATGATGATCTCGTCGCCAAGCAGAACGACAAGGCGCCAACGACAGCCCAGATCATCATCCCCGTGGCCGAAAGGCTTGGCAACAACGTCATCGATTTTGAAGGCGTTACCAAGGGGTTTGGCGACAAGTTGCTGATCGATGGACTGACATTCAAATTGCCGCCGGGCGGCATCGTCGGCGTGATCGGCCCCAACGGTGCGGGCAAGACGACCCTGTTCAAGATGATCACCGGACAGGACAAGGTGGACAGCGGCACGATCAAGATCGCCGAAAGCGTCCAGCTTGGTTACGTGGACCAGTCGCGAGACTCGCTCGACGACAAGAAAACGCTTTGGGAAGAAGTGTCAGGCGGCAATGACATCATCTATCTTGGCAAGCGCGAGGTCAATTCGCGCGCTTATTGCTCGAACTTCAATTTCAAAGGCGGCGACCAGCAGAAAAAAGTCGGCATGCTCTCCGGTGGTGAACGCAATCGTGTGCATCTGGCAAAAATGCTGAAGAGTGGCGCGAACCTGCTGCTTCTCGACGAACCGACCAACGATCTGGACGTCGATACATTGCGTGCGCTGGAAGATGCGCTTCTGGATTTTGCCGGTTGCGCCGTAGTCATCAGCCATGATCGTTTCTTCCTCGATCGTATTGCCACTCATATGCTGGCCTTTGAAGGCGACAGCCATGTGGAATGGTTCGAAGGCAATTTTGCCGACTACGAAGAAGACAAGAAGCGGAGGCTGGGTATCGACAGCGTGATACCGCACCGGCTGAAGTACAAGAAGTTCTCGAGGTGATGGCAGTCGCATCTGACGGTTTGATTTGGGGCCATTGGATTGTCCGGACAACCTGTTTATTCTGACCGCCAATTCTAGGGGCTGGCGAACAGGAAGGAGTAACCGATGACCATTCATGGTACGACTGAACAGCGGCGTGAACAGGCATATACCTTGCGCCGGAAATATCATCCGGACACCTACACGCGCCCTTCGCCTATCCGATGCAAGAAACTTGGTCACTTCGTTTATGAAGTGACCAATATTGAACGCACGGCCAAGTTCTGGACTGAAGTGATGGGCTTTGTCGAGACAGATCGAAACACCCACGGCATGGTGTTTTTCCGTTGCGCAGCCGATCATCACGGAATCGGATTGAAGCCCATGAAAGCGGGCAAAACGCCTGCGCGGGATGTAGCGAACAGTCTGCAAGTGGAGCACCTGGCGTTTGAAGTTGAAAATGTCGAAATGCTGAAAGCCGCCAAGGCTTGGTTCAAAGAAAACAATATTCCTGTGGTGTTCGAAGGGCGGAAGGGTGCGGGCTGCAATATCTCGATCAATTTCCTTGATCCCGACGGATTTGAATTCGAGATTTATTGCGACATGGATCAGGTCGGTCCAGATGGTCGGCTGCGGCCCGCTTCGCTTTTCAAGCCGAAAAATCCGCTGGAAGAGGCGATTTCTGATCCGGTGCAAAAAGACTGGTGAAGCGTCAGGTGTTTTGCCGCTGAGGGCCGGCATCTGTCGAGCAAGGCGTTGGCAAGTGAGCTATCTGACGCTATAGCGGCAGCCGATTTAGATGAAGCCTCCAGTCTTTTGGAAGTCCAGCTCCGCGAGCATCCAGCGGATCTGCGCGCGCTGGCGCAAATGACAGCTGTATCCATGCGCAGACAGGACTGGCGCCGGGCATTGCGATCTGGCGCCGAAGAAGCAAAGCTGCAGCCCGATCATTTGCCTGTGTTGAAGAAGCAGCTGATGCTTTTGATGAAATATGGTGAGGACTCGCACAGCACCGCTGATTTCAAAGCATCTGTAGATATTGCTACGCGCATTCGGGCGTTGTCGCCCGCTGGTGGCCCTTTGTTGCGCCTCGCGGGGCAGGTGTTCGCGGGCGCCGGGTTGAATCGCGAGGCGGTGCAAGCGCTGCAACTTGCTGCCAGCCACGACGCCAGAGATCCGATTACCTTTGCCATGTTGGCCGAAGTATTTCGGCGGCTAGGCCAGCAATCGCAATCAGCCGCTGCACTTTCGGAATTTGTTCAACTCAAGCCTTTGGATCCAGTTGTATGGCGCGCTCTTTCAAGCGCCTGGAAAAGAGCCGGGTGCGATGTTGAGGCAAAGAACGCCTTTGCTCGAAGTGTAGAACTGCGGGCTCCGCGGGTTGATCCTGATTTCGCTAATGGTTTGGCGGCGCTAACAGGGTACCCGGTCAAAATCAGTCGCGAAAGACTCGGTTGGGCCTGGCGGCTGCAGGTTGAGGCCGGAACGACAGAATCTATTGGCGCAAGAAGCGAATGGGATCAGCGCGCGCAATGGAGTGCTGATGCAGATCAGCTCCTGCTCGACTGGCTCGAGGTATATCCCGAGCGGTGGCAGGAGGTCGCGGAGCGGATAGAGATAGAAGGCCTTGAGCTTTTGCATGATTGCACAAGAGCCGGAAAAGGGCGCGTATGTCGCGATCGCGCATCTTGGCCCAGTGATGGGCATGCCTTGCGCCTTGCTGCAATCGGGCCTGCCATTTCGTAGGGTTTCCAGCGCGCCGTCTGCCGGAGGCGGACCGGTGTACGAGCGCCTGATTTCAACCAAGGACATGGCATCGAAGGCTACGTTGCTTCCCTTACACGCTGCCCTGACGGGCGGGGAAATTTTGTTGGCAGCTGCGGATACAGGTGTAAGCAGGGACGCTTTCACGCCGTTCGAAGGGCAGTTTATTCCGGTGAATGAAACTGGCGCGCATATCGCCCATTGGCTAGGTGCGTCTTGTTTTTTTCTTGATGGCCGTTGGGCCAACGGCCGGATGAAATATGAAGTCCTGCCCATGGTTCAAATTGAACCGGCCGAAAATGCAGATCGCTTCATTGAGAGATGGAAAAGCGATTATCTTGTCCGTATTGCGGCCATCATCCGTTCCTCGCCGGAAAATCTCAAATGCAGGGGTGGATTGTGGTCGGGTATTCGGGAATAGAATGACACGATTTTAAATTGAAAACGGGACCTGCAAGGATCACTCTCTTGCACGGTCCCGTTCCTGTTTTAAATCTTGAAGTATGTTTCTCAGGCTTTCTTGCAGCTGTTCATGAATGCCTTGCGCTTCTTGCCGTGGACGTTATCGGCATCGGCTTTCTTTGAACATTCAAGAGACTTCGCTGTGCGTTGCTTTTTTGTGCTCGCGGCTTTTTTCGGAGCGGTTGCAGGCGTTGTGGCTGCTGGGCCGGTGGCAGCCGGCGCCGCGGGGGCAGCGGGCGTCTGGGCGAACACCGTCACGGTGCTGAATGACAGAGCAGCTGCGACGGCAAGGGCGTGAAAAATCTTCATGGCGGGCGGCTTTCAGTTGATTTGACCGGTAACCGGACAATAGAAGAATGCGCCCTGTGTTCTGAATGCCAAATGAATAAGCTAAGGAGGCGATTGACCCATGGGTCAATCGAAACATCCTGCGACGTTCGCACGTGCCAAACGCGATGAACCAATCTCTTTGGTATCAGTTGCAATGGTTCAGGGACTGCCAGCTTGCCGATGCGGGGCTCACCTGCGCCTGATAGCTTTGCGTGGAATAAACCGCCGGAATTGTGCGAGCTACAAGACGCTCGTGGCTTACAGCGACCTGGCGGGTAATTGTCCGATATTCTGCGGGTATGGTGCTGTATGTGGTTGAAGCAGGGCGCACGATCACGTTGCGATATTGGGTGGAATAGACAGCAGCCTTGTGGACCCAACAGCCCACTTCTTCGCCATGAGCATTGCGCGTGACACTCCAGAACTTGGATGCAGGCGACACCATCACCTGTTCCGCCACGCTCTGTGTGACAGCAGGAATGTGATGAGGGACAGTTTGCGCCGGGCGGACCATGATCTGTTCAGTTGTCGTTGCATATTGTGCAGGTATTTTCTCGAACACCGTGCGTTCGGGGCTGACCAGAACAGAGCGTGAGAACGTTCCGTAAGCTGCGGGATGATTAACCCTGCGATAGCAGGCGTTGCC
>CAMDKB010000180.1 GCA_945901195.1 Rhizobium sp. Q54 | reverse complement strand
CGGAAACGCGCGACATCGTGCAGAACGAATATCTGCGCGAAACGCGCCGGGTGAATGGCGAGCTGCAGAACGTCGAGATTGAAACGGCTGCTGTCGCGATCAAGGATCCTTGGCAGGCGATGCAAAAAGCCAAGAAGTAAGCGGCAAGCCAAGTTTATGCAGGCTTTTCTCTCGTCGCTCGTAAGCGTCCTCTTTCATGGGGTCGCTTACGGCATGATCCTCTACGTTATCTCTGTTGGCCTGTCGGTGACGATGGGGTTGATGGGGTTCGTCAATCTCGCGCATGGCGTTTTCGCCATGGCGGGAGGGCTGTTGCTGTCGACCGCGATGTCGAAATTCGCCGTGCCGTTTCCACTCGCGCTGTTGCTGGCGTTCGTGGCCGTCGCGTTGGCCAGCGTCGTGCTTGAACGGCTTTTATATTCCAGACTTTATTCTGCAGGGGAGCTTGCCCAGGTGCTTTTCACCATGGGCCTGATCTTCATCTCGATTGCCATTGCCCGCCAACTCTATGGCACGCAGGCTGCACCGGTGTTCCTGCCCGATTATCTCAAGGGCCAGATCAATATCTTTGGCCGTAACTTTCCAGCGTTTCGTGTTGTCCTGATTTTCATCAGCGCTATCATCGTTGTGGCTCTCTGGTTTGGCGTGGAGCGTACGCGCTGGGGCGCGACGGTGCGCGCGGCCGTCGACAATCGTTACATGGCGCAATCAGTGGGTATCAACACCAACAGATTGTTCATGGTGACATTCGCGCTGGGGAGCGGACTTGCCGGTCTTGGCGGTGCGCTGGGGTCTGACATTCTGCCGGTGCAATCGACCTATCCGCTGGAAAACCTCGTCTACTTCATGATTGTGGTTGCTGTGGGTGGGCTTGGCAGCCTCAGCGGCCCGTTCATTGCGGCTCTCATGATCGGCATCGCCGATACGGCCACCAAATACTGGTTTCCCGAGCTGGGTGCGTTTCTGATTTATGCGGCGACGATAGGTTTGCTGCTCTGGCGTCCGCAGGGCCTGTTTGGAGTGCGGTCATGATCCGCTCGGGCAGTTATAGCGGACATGCGCGCATCGGCATCATGGAGGCGCTGCCGTGGATTGCAGCGATCGCCGTGTATTTCCTGCTGCCTGAATATCTTTCGCTCGGCGCGCGGATCATGATCTTTATCCTGTTCACGCTGTCGCTTGATCTGATCCTGGGATATGCGGGCATCATAACCTTGGGCCACAGCGTCTTTCTCGGTATCGGCGCCTATACGGCTGGCATTCTCAGCGTCAAACTGAATGTCAACGATCCGTTCCTGCAATTGATTGCGGGTTGTCTCACCAGCGCACTTTTCGGTCTGGTTTCCGGCGCAGTGATATTGCGCACGAGAAATCTTACGTTGCTGATGCTGACGCTTGCCATCACAGCCATTGTTTACGAGATCGGCAACAAGGCGTCGTCGCTCACAGGCGGCGCCGATGGCCTTCCAGGTGTGCAGGTCAATCCGTTCTTCGGTACGTTCGAATTCGATTTATGGGGGCGCACCGGGTACGTTTATTGTGCGATCGTCCTGTTCGTCATCTGGTTTGTGGTGCGCAGGCTGATCTATTCGCCGTTCGGCGCGATGCTCACCGGCATTCGCGAGAATACACCGCGCATGCACGCGCTGGGGGCGCCGGTCTATCAGCGGCTGTTGATCGTCTATACCATTTCTGCAGGCATTGCAGGCATTGCCGGGGTGTTGATGACCCAGGTGACCCAGAGCGTCGGACTGAACGTGCTGACGTTTGAAGTGGCTGGCGATGTTCTGGTGATGCTCATTCTGGGTGGCGTTGGACGTATCTATGGCGCCTTTGTCGGGCCTGTCGTTTACATGGTCGCGCAGGATCTTTTGGCCAAGCAGTTTCCTGAATACTGGTCTTTCGGCGTTGGTATTCTTCTTGTGCTGGTGGTGTTTTTTGCGCGCGGCGGCATATTGGGGCTTGTCGACAAGATTGTGGATAGGGCGCGCACGCCATGAGCGCCCCGGCCCTCGAAACACGCGATCTCTGCAAGCAGTTCGGCGCATTGACTGTCGCCAGCAATATCAATTTCAGGCTGGAGCCGGGCGCGCGCCACGCGCTCATCGGCCCCAATGGGGCGGGCAAGACGACATTCGTGAACATGCTCACAGGCGCACTGCCGGCAACATCCGGCAAGATCATGTTTGGTGGCGAAGACATCACGCAGATGGCGCAAGCCGCGCGTACGAAGCGCGGTCTGGGGCGCACCTTCCAGATCACGTCGCTGTTTCGTGATCTGCCAGTGCTCGACAATGTGGCGCTCGGTATTGCCGAGCGCGAAGGCGTATCGTTGAACGTGTGGAAACCGGCGAGCAGCTATGCGAGCATTCGCGATGAAAGCATGGCGCATCTTGAAACCATGGGGCTCGGCCCCGAGGCGCTGCTGTGTGTCAAGGATCTGCCTTATGGCAAGCAACGGCTCGTGGAAATCGCCATCGCTCTTGGCCTGAAGCCAAAAGTGCTTCTACTGGATGAACCGGCAGCCGGCGTGCCTTCCCTTGAATCAGGCCGCATTCTCGATGTGCTGGCGGACTTGCCGAAAGACATTGCCATACTCATCATAGAGCATGACATGGATATCGTGTTTCGCTTTGCGCAGCGCATCACCGTGCTCGTGCAGGGCGCTGTCCTGACCGAAGGCACGCCGGACGAAATTGCCGGGGATCAGCGGGTGCGCGACGTCTATCTAGGGGAGGGCGGGCATGACTGACGCTCTCACAGTTTCCGGCTTGCGCGCGGGCTACGGCGAGACGGTCATTCTCGAAGATGTAGCCTTCAGCCTGCCGGAGCGCGGATCGCTGGCGGTGCTGGGCCGCAACGGAGTGGGCAAGACAACCCTGCTGGCCACACTCATGGGCCGCACCACCTGGCACGGGGGAAGTATACTTTATCAGGGACAGAGCATAGAGCGGCTGGAAGTTTACGAGCGTTGCCGGCGGGGCATCGGCTATGTTCCGCAGACGCGCGAAATCTTTCCCTCGCTGACAGTTGAAGAAAACCTGACCGTTGCAGAAGCACCGGGAAAATGGTCGCTGGAACGCGTCTATGATTTCTTCCCGCATCTGGCAAACCGTCGCCGCAATCGCGGCAATCAGCTTTCCGGTGGGGAACAGCAAATGCTCGCCATCGGCCGCGCATTGATGGGTAATCCCGCTGTACTCCTGATGGACGAGCCGTTTGAAGGCCTTGCACCAATCATCATCGAAGGCATTTTGAAGGTCGTGGAGCGGTTGATCCGCGAAGAAGCGCTGGCTGTCATCCTTGTTGAGCAACATGCCAAGATGACCTTGCGCGTGACAAAGGACGCTCTGGTTATGAGCCGGGGCCGGATCATCCACGCTGGACCCAGCGCGGCGCTGCTGGCGGATGAAGAATTGCTGACAAGGCTTGTTGTTGCGCAGTGAATTTGCCTGAGCGCGCGGGCTTCCGGTTCGTGCTCCCTTATGCTCCCACAAATCTGTCAAACATCTGGAGATGTTCGTCCTTGCGCGGATAATCCTTGTGCATGCGCCCCATGAGCGCATCCGGATCGCCTGCATAAAACATTTCGTAGAGAACGTGGCGTGAGCCAAATTCCGTGCCACAAATGTCCCAGGCCAGCCGCAACAGCTTGATCTTCTCGCGTGCGCTGACGCCTGTGCCCGTCAGATAGCGGCTCATGGATGGCCCGGCTCCGCCGTCAAAATCAGCGAGTGAGGCGGGGGCTTGCATCAACGCGCTGCCAGCCAGACGGCGCAATTTCTGCACGAACTCACCATAGATTCTCGGTCCAAGGATGCGGGGCACGAGAACAGTCGAGTAATCGGGGTAGATCATGGCGTTATCCGGATCGACTTGCGCTTCGGCTTCGCTGGCGAGAATGGCGCCGCGTATTGTCTCGATGTAGGCGGCTGCTTCGCCAAGAGATTGCGAAACCTGCGGCGAATCCTCCGTGCCCAGCATGCGCGTGATTTTCACCATCAGCGCGTAGAGAAGTTCAAGTTTCACCTGCAACCGCACGGCTGTCTGGTGCGCAGTCATGTCGCGCATCCTGCAGGTGGCGTACATTGCATTGATGAGGCTGACATCCTTGTAGAGAAACACGCGCTCCCACGGGATCATCACGCGGTCGAATACCAGTACGGAATCCATCTCGTCGAAGCGCGAGGAAAGTGGATAATCATCTTCGCGTCCGGGATGCGCGAACGACGCACGGCAGAGCACTTTCAGGCCTGGCGCATCCATGGGGATGCAGGCGCACAGGGCATGATGCTCATCACCTGCGACTAGATTGTTGGGCATGTTGTAGACGATGGCTTCGTTGGCATAGGCGGCCGCTGTTGCGACGACCTTCGCACCTGATACGATCAGCCCTCTCGACGTTTCTTCCACGCCCTGGAGAATGACGCCCTTATCCTCCTGCGCATGGCGGGCCTTGAGTTTGTTGGGCAGGGGATCGTTCAATGCGTGCGTGAGAAAAATATCATTTTGCGCGGCGTGAATATAATAGGCTTCCACCGCATCCTGGCGTTCTTTTGACTGACGCGCGAAAAAATGACTCTTGGTCTTCATGGTCATCACGGCGGTATTCAGAAAATCGGGCGCGCGCCCCATGAAGCCGAAGGATTGTTCCATCCACAGTTTCGTCGCCGCGCGCCTGGCGGCAAGATCTTCACGCGTGCGGGGAATCTGGAAGGTGCGGCCAATCTCGCCCCCGGTCTCCGCGCTGGCGGTGACGAGTACATCGCGATGGCTGGCCTCGAACTGAAGATCGTAAAGACGCGCCGTAGACTCAATCGATGGACGCAGATGCGGATGCTGGGTGACATCCGCGACCCGTTCGCCATTCAGCCAGACCTCGCGGCCGTCCCTCAGGCTTTCGATGAAAGTCTTTCCGTTACGCATACGGGTCTCCCTGTTCTTTCCGGCCCCAGCTTGCCGGGCGGCTCAGACCGCCCTATTTTCTCAACGGGCGCCCCTGCGATCTAGCACGGGAGAAACGTTCCGGAAATGCGGTGAGCAAAATGAACGGCCCTGAGGAAGAGGTGGTTCTCGTCGATGAACACGACCGGGAAACCGGACGGGCCGAAAAGCTTGAGGCACATCGGCAAGGGCATTTGCATCGCGCGATATCTGTACTTGTTCACGATGGTGAAAGCCGCCAGTTGCTGCAGAAGCGCCAACACGGCAAATATCATTCGCAGGGGCAATGGTCGAACGCCTGCTGCAGCCATCCGCGCCCGGGCGAGACTCCCATGGATGCGGCACACCGCCGCCTGCAGGAGGAAATGGGGTTTGATTGCCCGCTGAACTTCCTGTTTTCGACACTCTATCGCCAGGACGTGGGAAACGGACTGATCGAGCACGAACTGGTGCATGTTTTCGCAGGCCACTATCGCGGCGCAGTGGCGCCCGATCCGGCTGAAGCCGATGGCTATCAATGGCTCGATTTTGAGCTCCTGTGCGCTGACGTTGCACGCACGCCCGAGGCCTATTCGGCATGGCTGCGCATTTACCTGGAAACCCATGCGCGCGAAATCCGCGCGGCTTGCACGGGGTGATCTAACAGGCTACCAATTTCGTGGCGGGGCAATGGTCAAGCAGACGTATTGCCTCTGCGGGAGTTGCCTATGCCGTTGCCTGCTCACGTTTTCAACCCGCCTTTCAACATAGTGCGCTGCAGCCATGCGGTGCTGGGGGTTCGCGATCTTGCAGCGAGCCGCACGTTTTACGAAGACATCATAGGGCTGCATGTTGAGGATGCTGACGCGGATCATGTGTTCTTGCGCGGATTGGAAGAATTGCAACATCATTCGCTGGTGCTGAAACGCCAGAACATTGCCAGTTGCAAGAGGCTCGGATTCAAGGTGGCGTCCGAGGATGACCTCGACAAGGCTGCGGCCCTCTTCGCACAGCAGGGATTGGCGCATGAGTTCGTCACAGCGCCCTATCAGGGGCGCACACTGCATGTGACAGATCCCTTCGGCTACAAACTCGAATATTATTTCAAGATGGAGCGACGCGAGCGCCTGCTGCAGAAATACGCCCTCTACAAGGGTGTGCAGCCACAGCGCATGGATCATTTCAACGTCTTTGTACCGGAGCTGCAGAAGACCATCGAATATTATGCGGCGCTTGGCTATCGCATGACTGAATATAGCGAGGAAGAACCGGAAGACGGCGGGCGCATCGCGGCGGCCTGGATGCATCGCAAAGGCAATGTGCATGATTTCGCCTTCACAAACGGCCACGGGCCGCGGCTGCATCATTTTGCCTATTGGGCGCCAACGCCGCTGAGCGTGATCCATCTTTGCGATGTCATGGCGTCAACTGGTTATCTGAAGAATATCGAGCGCGGGCCGGGACGTCACGGCATATCGAATGCCTTCTTTCTTTACGTGCGTGATCCCGACGGGCATCGCCTCGAAATCTATTCTTGTGATTATCAGACGATGGATCCTGATCATCCGCCGCTGCGCTGGTCTTTGCGCGATCCGCAAAGGCAGACGCTCTGGGGCGCGCCCGCGCCGCGTTCGTGGTTTGAAGAGGGCAGTCTGTTTGAAGACACAACCGTGCGGGATCCGGCCTTCGTAGCCAATGTCATCATCGCGCATTAAAAAAATAAAAGGAGGAAACCATGAGCAACGCATCGAACAGAATGGCGACATGCACCATCAATGGCAAAAGCACATGGGGCCTTGTGCGCGATGATGGTTTTGTCGATCTGGGCCGCCGCCACAGTGAATATCCCACCATGCGCGAAGTGATTGAAGCGGGCGCGTTGCTCAAGATGGCGCAGTCCGGGGCAGGGCTGGCCGGCGATCATGCGCTGGCGTCATTGCGGTATGAAATTCCTGTGCCACAGCCGCGCAAGATCATCTGCATTGGCATCAATTATCCCGCACGCAACGAGGAATATACGGAAGGCAATGCGACCGCGAAATATCCGGGCATATTCTTCCGTGCCTCGAATTCGTTTGTTGGGCACAATGAGAACATTCTGCGCCCACCTGAATCCGTACAACTTGATTACGAAGGCGAAGTCACGCTTGTCATCGGCAAGGCAGGCCGCCGCATTCGCAAGGAAGATGCGTATGATCATATTGCCGGCGTAACCATCTGCAACGAAGGCACGATCCGTGATTGGCTCAACCATTCACGTTTCAATGTTACGCAGGGCAAGAATTTCGATGCGACGGGCTCCATCGGGCCGTGGATCATACCCTATGAGAAAGCCAGCCAGATCGACGACATCGAGCTGAGCACCCATGTGAATGGCGAGTTGCGCCAGAAGGACCGGACTGCGCGCATGATCTGCAATTTCCGTTTCATTCTCGCCTATGTCTCGGCTTTCACGACGTTGGATCCCGGGGACATTATTGTCACTGGCACGCCCGTGGGCACCGGCGTCAGTTTCAAGTCGCCGGTGTGGCTGAAAGCAGGCGATGTGCTTGAGGTTTCCGTCGAAGGCGTAGGCACGTTGCGTAATCCGATCGCCGATGAAACAGGGGTGACCAATGCTTGGCCCGTCTGACGTTCTAGCCGCCGCGCAACGGCTCGATACCGCCGAAAGCACGCGCACGCAAATCCGCATGATCTCACTCGATCATCCGGAGATGGACATGGCCGATGCCTATGCGGTCCAGAACGCCTGGCTGAAGATCAAGCTTGATGGTGGCCGCAAGGTGCTTGGCCACAAGATCGGCCTGACGTCAAAGGCGATGCAAAATGCGGTCAACGTGAATATTCCGGATTCCGGGTTTCTGCTGGATGACATGTTTTTTGCCGATGGCAGTGATATTCCCACAGATAGGTTCATTCAGACGCGTATCGAAGCAGAGCTCGCCTTTGTGCTGAAATCGCGGCTCTCAGGGCCAAACTGCACATTGTTCGATGTGTTGCGCGCGACTGAATATATCACGCCGGCGCTGGAAATTCTTGACACGCGCATCATGCGTGTCGATGCACAAACAAAGAAGACACGCACCGTATTCGATACGATTTCCGACAATGCCGCCAATGCGGGCATCGTGCTGGGTGGGCGTCCGTTCCGTCCGGATGAAACGGATATGCGCTGGGTGGGCGCTGCAGTGTCACGCAATGCTCAGGTTGAGGAAACGGGCCTTGCGGCTGGTGTTCTCAATCATCCCGCCATGGGTATCGCCTGGCTCGCCAATCGCCTGGCGGAATATGGGCGCGCGCTGGAAGCGGGGCAGGTTGTGCTCGCCGGTTCCTTCATTCGCCCGATCGAGGCCCGCAAGGGCGACACTTTTCATGCTGATTACGGCCCGTGGGGTTCTGTCAGCTGTTACTTTGCCTGAGGATCCCATGCCCGCACCCAAGAACAAGTTCAAACAGGCGCTGAAGGACGGCGAGCAACTCGTCGGCTTCTGGATGTCGCTCGCAAGCCCTTATACAGCGGAAGTTTGCGCCAGCGCCGGCTATGATTTTCTCACCTTCGACGGCGAACATTCGCCTGTTGATATGCCGATCTTCCTGTCTTTGCTGCAGGCTGTCGCGCCTTATGGCGCGCCGCCGGTTGTGCGTCCGCCCATTGGCGAGATCTATATGATCAAGCAATTGCTGGATATGGGTGCGCAGAATATCCTTATTCCCATTGTCGAGACGGCAGATCAGGCCAAGCGCCTTGTCGAGGCTGTGCGCTATCCGC
>CAMDKB010000179.1 GCA_945901195.1 Rhizobium sp. Q54 | reverse complement strand
CCTGCGCCTGAACCAGCGCGATCAGCTCTTCCCGGGACGGAACGTCTGGCGATTCAGCGACCATCCGATGCTTGAATCGGAAACCGGTTCATAGGTCCAGGAAAATCGGATAAAAATCACGGTGGCAGGAAGGAACCTGGGCAGTTACGTTTCATCTTCTGCAAAGAACTTGTCGAGCTCGCCATGTATCTTTGTGGCGATGGGTTGCGGAAGGCCGCCGGGTCCAGCGACCATGAACCAGCCGGCAGCATCAAAGCCCTTCACGGTGTCACCGATCGGCGGCACGTCCTTGATTGCGCCAAAACGCTCTGCCGTGCTGATGCCCAGAGCGCGCACACCGCCACCCTGAATAGTGCCGAGTGCAGGCCCTATATCGACCATCATCAACGGCACATGCCCCGCCGCCACGTCATTCAGCGCGGGCAGACTGCCCTTATATGGCACCATCGTCATCTTGATGCCTGTCATCGAACTCAGCATTTCAATGAACAAATGATGCGGCACACCGGGCCCTGATGTTGCATAAGAGAGCTGACCGGGCCGCTCTTTTGCGTAAGCGATGAATTCGGCCACAGACTTCACCGGCAGCGATGGGTTGACGACCAGCACGAAAGGCGTTGCAGCAGCCAGCGCGAGCGGTGTGAAGTCTTTTGCCGGTTCGTAAGGCAGCTTCTTGTACAGAGCAACATTCACCGCCATGTTTGTTGCCGAGCCCAGAAACAACGTATGCCCGTCTGGCGCAGCGCGCGTAACCGTCTGCGCACCAACAACGCCCCCTGCCCCAGGCCGGTTTTCTACAACAAAGGATTTGCCCCAGGCCGTCTCAAGCCTGCGTGCAATCATACGCGCGAGAATGTCCGTGCCGCCGCCGGGCGCGAACGGCACAACGAGAGTTACATTGCGTGAGGGATAGTTAGCGGCGCTGTCCTGCGCGCTGGCCGGCGTGAGCAAGGCCATCAGCGAAAGAAGAGCCGTCACCAATGCGGGTTTCGTGGGAGCTGGGAACTTCTGCATGGGGATCACCTTCAGTTGGCTTCGATTCCAAGGTCGCGGATCAGTTGCGGTATGACATCATATTCGGCCTTCCACTCGCGATAAAATTCCTCGGGTGAATTGCCGATTCCCTCAAACGAAAGGGCGTTCAAAAAGTCTTTCACATCCGGGCGCTGCAGTGCTGCCTTTGCGGCTGCTGCCGTGCGATTGACTATATCCTTTGGCGTGCCAGCCGGCGCTGTGAGGCCCATCCATTGGGGGGTGCGAAACACCAGATCGTCGAAGCCTGTTTCCATGAAGGTCGGCACATCCTTGAGCAATCCACGCTTCTCACCCAATTGCGCGATCATCTTCACCTTGCCATCAGCGATCAATTGCGTGGCAGCGCCTGCGCCAAAAGTCACCGCGATCTGGCCGCTGAGCAATTCCTGAATCGCCTGCGGACTGCCGCGATACTGGACGGCCGTGAACTTGGCGCCGGTCCGTTTTGCCAGTGTCTCCAGCAGAATATGCGGAAACGAGCCCGCGCCAAACGAACCGTAGTTGAGGCCACCCGGCGTGCGTTTGGCGAGCTCAACGAGCTCGCGTGCATTGTTGGCCTGCAGCGAGGAAAGCGCAATCATCGCACCGCCACTCCCTGTCAGCCGTGTGATGTAGGCGAAGTCCGTGGCGGGATCGTAGGGCAGGCTCTTTTGCAGGCCGGCCTGCGCGACAAGTGGATCGGCAATTGTCGCCAGGATTGTATAACCGTCGGGCTTGGACTTTGCGACAGCATTCGTGCCAACAGTGCCGCCACCGCCCGGCCTGTTCTGAACAACGATCGAGCCGCCCAGCGGCCCCGCCATCGCCTCGGCAAACTTTCGCAGCGTGATGTCGGCCGGCGCGCCGGGCGCGTAGGGAACAATCCAGGTGATCGGTCTGGAAGGATAGGAATCGGTCTGCGCGAAAGCCTGTTGAGCTATCGGAAGAACCGCCGCCATTGCCAAAAGAATAAAGCGCCAGTTCGCGCACCATTTCGTCGTCCGGCTCATGTTTCCTCCAAGGATGTTGGGGGCATGTTACGCCGGGTCGAGCCAGTTTGAAATGGCCTGCCCGTTCGTCTCGTTCCGGCGCAGGTGCTGGACTTCGAGCCCAAAAGGATCAATGTATCAAAGGCCTGAAATTGGTGGGGGAACAGCCCTGCCCGCAAGCGAGAGGCCTCCCCATGGCAGATCAGCCTCAACAGACCGAATTGACGGACACGACAAAACCGGTGGGAATTGGCGGCTGGCTATTGTTGCCCGCAATCGGCGTGTTCCTTTCGCCGTTCTATATCGGCTGGCGCGCGATCCGCAACGCGGGAACTGCGGCCGCAATTATGGGCGAAGACGTATCCTGGCTCTCGCGCATCTTCGTGCTGATCGAATTTGCGGTCACGATCGCGATGCTGGCAGCTTCGCTCTATCTTATATATCTACTGATCTCGCGGAAACGCAGCTTTCCCAAATTTTTTACAGCATTTCTGCTCGGCGGAATTGTCATGGCCATCGTCGGGCTCGCAACGACGCTCGCTGTGCTGGGCAGCGAAGTCGAAGTGATGCTTTACCCTGTTGATCTTTCAGATCTGCGCGGACTCCTTGGCGCCGTCTTATGGGCTGCCGTGTGGATTCCCTATACATGGCAGTCGCAACGTGTGCGCGAGACGTTTGTGAAGACGTAAGGGAAGGTTTCATATCAAGGTTTTTTTGATTGATCTTGGGATCAATCAAAAGAGCCTGTCCTATAATTACGAAGCACTCTCACGCCGTGCTTGCGGCCTTTTTCCCCAGTGCCGCCTGTGCTGCTGCGAGCCTTGCGATGGGCACGCGGAAGGGCGAACATGAAACATAGTCCAGCCCTATTGTTTCGCAGAACGCAATCGATGCGGGATCGCCGCCGTGTTCACCGCAGATGCCAAGTTTTATGGCGGGCCGCGTCTTGCGTCCGCGCTCGGCTGCGATCTTCACGAGTTCACCGACGCCTTCTATGTCCAGCGTGACGAAAGGATCGCTGGGCAGAATGTTCTTGGCCGTATAGGGGCCAAGAAACGATGCCGCATCATCACGTGAGATACCCAGTGTGGTCTGCGTGAGATCGTTCGTACCGAAGGAGAAAAATTCAGCGGATTCGGCAATCTGGGCGGCCTGCAATGCGGCGCGCGGCAGTTCGATCATCGTGCCTATCTGATAGGGAACATCGACACCCGTTTCATTTTTCACCGCTTCGTGCATGGCGATAATGCGCGCCTTGGTGAGATCGAGCTCGGCCTTGATCATGACCAGAGGCACCATGATTTCCGCCGTCACAGGCTTGCTAGTCTTGCGTATCGCTTCCACCGCACCTTCAAAGACTGCGCGCGCCTGCATTTCCGCGATCTCGGGATAGGCGATGGCGATGCGCACGCCACGGAAACCGAGCATCGGGTTGAACTCGTGCAACTCGGCTGCGCGCCGACGCAATTTCTCGGCGGACGTGTTCATCGCTTTGGCAACATCCTCCATTTCCGCATCCGTATGCGGCAGGAATTCGTGCAGCGGCGGATCGAGCAGGCGGATAGTGACCGGCAGACCGGACATGATCTCGAAGAGTTCCGCAAAGTCCTTGCGCTGCATAGGCAGAAGTTTCGCCAATGCAGAGCGGCGGCCTTTTTCGTCGTCCGCGAGGATCATTTCGCGTACGGCGATGATGCGATCTCCTTCAAAGAACATATGCTCGGTGCGGCAAAGGCCGATGCCTTCGGCGCCAAAATTACGGGCCACGCGCGCATCGGCAGGCGTTTCGGCGTTGGCGCGAACTTTCATGCGACGTACGCCATCGGCCCATTCCATGAGCGCGGAAAATTCGCCAGAAAGTTCGGGATCGAGCATGTCGACTGCACCCTCCAGCACCTGTCCTGTCGATCCATCGATGGTGATGACGTCTCCCTTTTTGAACGTGCGTCCGGCTGATGTCATCGTCTGCGCCGCGTAATCAACGCGGATCGCGCCTGCGCCTGATACGCAAGGCTTGCCCATGCCGCGCGCGACAACTGCTGCGTGCGAGGTCATGCCGCCGCGCGTCGTGAGAATGCCTTCTGAGGCATGCATGCCGTGAATATCTTCTGGCGACGTTTCAACGCGCACGAGAATGACGCGATGACCCGCCGCCTTCAGCGTTTCGGCCTCATCTGAATTGAACACGATTTCGCCGCGCGCCGCGCCGGGCGAAGCGGGCAGGCCCGTTGCGATGACCTTGCGCTCGGCCTTGGGATCGATTGTGGGATGCAACAATTGATCGAGCGCTGCAGGGTCTACTTTCGTGACGGCTTCTTCGCGCGTAATCAGGCCTTCATTCGCCATGTCGACGGCCATGCGGATTGCGGCCTTTGCGGTGCGTTTGCCATTCCGGGTTTGCAGCATCCAAAGCTTGCCGCGCTCCACGGTGAACTCCATGTCCTGCATGTCGCGATAATGCTTTTCCAGCATTTGCGTGACGCGGACAAATTCAGCAAAGCACTCGGGCAGCGCTGTTTCCATGGACGGCTTGTCCGAGCCTGCGCCAATGCGCGCGACTTCTGTAATATTTTGCGGCGTGCGAATGCCGGCCACGACATCTTCGCCCTGTGCGTTGATGAGGAACTCGCCATAGAGTTCATGCACGCCGGTGGAAGGATTGCGAGTGAAAGCTACGCCCGTTGCTGAGGTTTCACCCATGTTGCCGAACACCATGGCCTGCACGCTGACCGCCGTGCCCCAGCTTTCGGGAATATTGTTCAGGCGGCGATAGGTGATCGCGCGCTGGTTCATCCAGGATGAGAACACAGCGCCCACTGCGCCCCAAAGCTGTTCATGTGGATCTTGCGGGAATGGCTTGCCGCTTTCATCAAGCACACGCCTCTTGTAGCCTTCGACAACTTCGCGCCAGTCGGCGGCCGACAGGTCTGTATCAAGCATGAAGGATTTGCGGTCCTTCATGTCTTCCAGAATATCCTCGAAATGATGATGGTCGATATCGAGCACCACGTTCGAATACATCTGGATAAACCGGCGATAGGAATCCCACGCAAAGCGTTCGTCGCCTGCGTTCTTTGCCAGCGCCTGAACGGTTACGTCGTTGAGGCCGAGGTTGAGCACTGTATCCATCATGCCTGGCATGGACGCACGAGCCCCGGAGCGTACTGAAACCAGCAGCGGATTGGCATTGTCGCCAAAGCCGCGGTCCGCGATGCGGCCGATTTCCTTCAGCGCGGTCTCCATCTGACCCTTCAATTCGGCCGGGTATTGCTTGCCGTTGGCGTAAAAATGGGTGCAGACTTCTGTGGTGATCGTCATCCCCGGTGGCACGGGCAGGCCGAGATTGGCCATTTCGGCGAGATTGGCTCCTTTTCCGCCCAGCAAGTCGCGCATGCCGCCCGCGCCTTCGCCCTTGCCGCCACCGAATGTGTAAACCCACTTGGTCATTGAAGATTTCCCTGGAGATCGTCTGCCGGAATGGAAAAACAGAGCCACCGGCCTGCGGAGGCCGGAGCACTTGTGATTCCCTTGTGAGATTATTGCGACAAGTCTGACGGAAAACTGAACAGCAGGCAATGCGCCGTTAGTGCAGTGTGCAAAGTGTTAACGCTTGCCCCATGGGCAATTACCGCCGACAGCCGGAGCCGTGCAGCTCACTGGTTATCGCAGCGCGCGCATCCCCTGCCCGCCTCACTCCGCCCTTTTTCCCATCACCACGCCCAAGGCCACCCAGCTCCAGCCGCGCACGAGCATTTCGCCTGACAGCAGCAGACCCAGCAAAAGCGGATCGTTTGCGCCCCAGCGCAGGATGAGCAGGATACCGATGATGCAGGTCGCCCCTGCCGACAGCGGGATGACGCCGGTCTGGAAACGCTCAGGCATGGCAAAGCCCATCCGCATCCATATGAGTCCCGCCAGTAGCAGGCACATGCCGACAATCGACACCAGCACATAGCCAGGCAGGACGCCGGGGCCGAAAATCGTCACACCGCCTGCGACGATGTGAACAACACCCGCCGTCTGCCAGGGGTTGGAGTTCGGCCCGCCGCTCCGGCCAAGGTGACCAATGCCGCTTTCAAACAACCCAGCGAGGATCATGAAAATCCCGACCGGCGCCAGAGAGGTCGAGCGCACCAGAAGCACACTCGCCATCGCGGCGGACGCCATCAGCACCAGCAACCCGCCGACCACGAAAAAGACCCGCACGCGCGGCAACAGTTGACCTATTGCCAGCTCCAGAATTTCCCGACGGCGCAGCAGGGCGACGACACGCGGATCGGCCATTTTGAACTCCTGTGGTGATGCCGCGCGCTTTTAGCCGCAATTCTGCGGCAATCAAACCGGCAACTTCCCCTGTGTTCTTGCCCGTGAAGTTGCCGTGTGATCTTGCCCGCGCTCTTCCGCCCGTTCTTGCCCGTGTTCTTGCCAGTACGCTATCCCGGCCCTATGTCGGAAGTGTTCGCTCCTGGCGGGATTCGTTTTACTGCTGATTGCCGGACCCCCCGGTAATGAAGGGACCTCCCGTGTCCAAGAATCTGATAACGACCCCGCCGATTGGCAGCCAGACCGTGTCAAAAACGCCATTGCTCGACACGATTGATCTGCCGAAGGCCCTGCGTGCGCTGCCGGAAGCTTCGTTGCGGCAGGTGGCCTACGAATTGCGCACTGAAACGATTGATACAGTCTCGGTCACCGGCGGGCATCTGGGCGCGGGCCTTGGCGTCGTTGAACTGACGGTGGCGCTTCACTACGTGTTCAATACACCGGCCGACCGAATCATCTGGGATGTCGGACATCAGGCCTATCCGCACAAGATTCTCACCGGGCGGCGCGCGCGCATCCGGACACTGCGCCAGGGTGGCGGGCTCTCCGGCTTCACCAAGCGCGCCGAAAGCGAATACGATCCCTTTGGCGCGGCCCATTCCTCCACATCGATTTCCGCCGGTCTGGGCATGGCGGTGGCGCGCGATCTGCTCGGCCACGACAACAAGGTGATCGCTGTGATCGGCGATGGCGCGATGTCCGCCGGCATGGCCTATGAAGCCATGAACAATGCCGGGCACATGCACTCGCGTCTGATCGTTATCCTCAACGATAACGACATGTCGATCGCCCCGCCCACAGGCGCCATGTCGGCCTATCTGGCGCGGCTGGTTTCGGGCGGGTTCTATCAGACCATCCGCCATGCGGGCAGCCAGCTTGCCAAGAAGCTGCCGAAGTTTTTCTACAACAAGGCCAAGAAGGCAGAGGAATTTTCGCGCGGCTACTGGATGGGCGGCACATTGTTCGAGGAGATGGGCTTTTACTATGTGGGGCCGATTGACGGCCACAACATGGAACATCTTCTGCCCGTGCTGAAAAATGTGCGCGACAACGCCACCGGCCCTGTGCTCATTCACGTCGTCACACAAAAGGGTAAGGGCTATGCGCCGGCCGAAAGCGCCAGCGACAAATACCACGGTGTCAACACGTTTGACGTCATCACCGGCAAGCAATCCAAGCCGAAAGCCAATGCGCCTTCCTATACCAATGTGTTTGCCGAAAGCCTGATCAAGGAAGCTGCGAAAGACGAGAAGATCGTCGCCATTTCCGCAGCCATGCCCACGGGCACCGGCCTTGATCAATTTGGCGAGAAATTCCCGGACCGCACCTTTGATGTCGGCATCGCAGAACAGCATGCGGTGACTTTTGCCGCTGGCCTTGCGACGGAAGGTTTCAAACCGTTCTGCGCGATTTATTCCACCTTCCTGCAGCGCGGCTATGATCAGGTGGTGCATGATGTCGCCATCCAGAATCTGCCTGTGCGGTTCGCACTCGACCGCGCGGGGCTTGTGGGCGCAGATGGGCCAACCCATGCGGGCTCTTTCGATATCGCCTATCTCGGCTGCCTGCCGAATTTCATCATCATGGCGGCGGCCGATGAGGCCGAACTCGTGCACATGGTCGCCACCTGCGCGGCGCATGATGGCGGCCCCATTGCCCTGCGCTATCCGCGCGGCGAAGGCGTAGGCGTCGACATGCCGGAAGTCGGCGAAGTCCTCGAAATCGGCAAGGGCCGGGTGATCCGCAAAGGCACACAGATCGCGATCCTGTCGCTCGGCACACGCCTCGCCGAAGCCCTGAAAGCCGCCGAAGACCTTGCCGCACGCGGCCTCTCCACAACTGTGGCCGATGCCCGTTTCGCCAAGCCGCTCGACCGCAATCTCATCCGCTCGCTGGCGGCCAATCACGAAGTGCTCGTTACCATCGAAGAAGGCACAATCGGCGGCTTTGGCAGCTTTGTCTCGCAGGCGCTGCTGGAAGACGGCCTGCTGGATTCCGGTGGCCTGAAATTCCGCTCCATGGTGCTGCCCGATGCCTTTATCGATCAGGACAAGCCGGAAAAAATGTATGCCGGTGCCGGACTCGATGCGAAGGGGATTGTTGCCAAGGTTCTGGAGGCGCTGGGGCGCGGGGAAGAAGTGCGGGGTATGATTGCTTAAACGTTTTGCGCAAATTTTCGTGGTAGCGCCCTTCTCCCCGATGTATCGGGGAGAAGGTGGCCGAAGGCCGGATGAGGGGCTGCGTAAAATTAGTTAGAAATCCCTGAGGCTATCAAAACCAACACCCTCACTACATACAAAAGCCTTCAAGGTTGCGCAAAACACAAACGTTCTCGCTGCCCCTCATCCGCCCGTTCCGGGCACCTTCTCCCCATAGTCATGGGGAGAAGGAAGGCCAGCAGCTTTTGCTTTTTTGTATCTGTCATACGAATTCCGGTTGATCAATTCGGTTTGACGATTTTTGGCCACCAGTGGAATCCGGCTTTTCCCTTGATGGCTTCGCGCTCGGCTGCGAGATCGACGCAGCGTTTCGCGACGATGTTCTCAAGGTCATGAATTGTGTCGATGTGT
>CAMDKB010000178.1 GCA_945901195.1 Rhizobium sp. Q54 | reverse complement strand
CATGATCGCATCGCAAATGCCCTCGCTTGCCGACTACGTAAAGCAGCAGGAACTCAACTCCGATGCGCTGGTGGCGCTGGTCGACCGCATAGGCAAATCAATCCTCGTGGCGCATTCGCAATCGGGCGCATTTGGATGGGTGGTCGCTGACAGACGCCCTGACAAAATTGCGGCGCTTGTGGCGCTTGAGCCCAATGGCCCGCCGGTTCGCGACATCGACAATCTCGGCTCTCCTGATTGGTTCGCTGACATTGGCCGGTGGAAGGTTTCCGGGCTGGGAGATGTTCAGCTCACCTGGGAGCCGCCGCTAAAACCGGGCGAAATGTTGCAATGGATCAAGGATGAAAAGGCGCTACGGCCAGATTGCGTTGCGTGCTGGCAACAGCAGATGCCGGCCCGCCAGCTTGTCAATCTCGCCAAGGTAAAAATCGTGATGCTGACGGCGCAAGCCTCCTATCACGCGCCTTACGATCATTGTACAACCCGGTTTCTGGCGCAGGCAGGCGTGAACCTCGATCATATCTATCTTGCTAATCGCGGTATCAAGGGCACCGGCCATATGCTGATGATCGAAAAGAATTCCGACGAGATCGCGGGCGTTGTTCACGAGTGGCTCGCTGGCGCATTGAACTGAGGGAGCCAACTTGGAAGAAATCGACAAGGACATAATCGCCGAAATTGATGGCCGCAGATATGTCCTGCGTTATTGGGCCATCAATTATGGCACGCATGTCGGCTCCACGATCAAAGTGCTCGAAGATGGGGCAAGCACACCCTTCGCAGAACTTTCATTTGAAACGCACTGGAATGCAGCGGGCCGCTATATCCTGCGCATTGGCGCTGTGAAAGGCGAAGACGGGGTTTTACTGACGCTGGCGGGCGCAAATGTGCTGAAGAAATATGCTGACATTTTTTCGGCGGCGACTTCGCTGGAGGATGTGTTTACGCGGGTCAAGAAAAGCATAAATGCGCTGCTGTGGGCGGCGGGAGCCGCTTTAGCGGAAAACCGCTAGCTCATCATATCCCGCACGAGCGGAATGACTTTTGTTCCGTAAAGTTCGATGCAACGCATCATCTTTGCATGCGGCAGGCGTCCTGCGCTGTATTTCATATCAAAGCGCGCCAGCCCGAGCGCCTTTCCTGTCGTTGCGATTTTACGCGCTACAGTCTCCGGAGAGCCCAGATACAGCGAGCCATGGCTGATTTCGCGCTCGAATTCGGTGGCGGTGAATGGCGGCCATCCGCGTTCGGTACCGATCCTGTCGCGCATACCTTTATAGTCCGCCCAATATTCCTCACGCGCCAGTTCGTCTGTTTGCGCGACAAACCCGTGCGAATGCACGCCAACTGGCAGCAGCGGTGCGCCAGCTTCTTCCAGTGCGCGAAGGTAAAGATCAACAAAGGGTTTGAAACGCGATGGTGCACCACCGATGATGGCGATCATCAACGGCAAGCGATAATGCGCGGCGCGAACAACTGATTCCGGACTGCCGCCAACGCCGATCCATGTTTTGAGCGGTCCGCTTTCCAGTGCAGGAAATACCTTCTGGTTGTTGAGCGGGGGCCGCGTTGCGCCGCTCCAGGTCACTGGCTGGCCCGCGGCGAGTTGTGCGAAGATTTCGAGCTTCTCCTCAAACAAGACCTCATATTGTTTGAGATCGAAACCAAACAGCGGAAACGATTCGATAAATGAACCACGCCCGAGGATAGCTTCCGCTCGGCCGCCGGAAGCTGCATTCAATGTGGAGAAGCGCTGAAAGACACGAATGGGATCGTCAGAGCTCAGCACCGTGACAGCTGTGCCCAAATGAATGCGCCTTGTACGTCCCGCGATTGTCGCGAGCACAATTTCAGGTGCGGATACTGCGAAATCGGCACGATGGTGTTCACCAAGACCGATAAAATCGATGCCGCATTCGTCCGCCAACACGGCTTCATCAACGATATCGCGAATAACCTGCGCATGAGAACTGACAGCGCCATCTGTGGCGGACGTTACATCACCAAATGTGTCGAGGCCAAGTTCGAGTTGAGCTGTCATGATGAAACCTTAGCCCTCCAGCTCTTCGCGCATCATTTCAAGCGCCAGCCATTCCTCTTCGGCTTTCGCCAGGTCAGCCTCCGCCTTGCCTATGGCGGCGCTCAACTTGTCGAAGCGCGGCTTGTCGCGTCCGTAAAGGCCGGGGTCTGCCATTTCCTTTTGTATCTTCGCTTTGAGCGCGTTCAATTCATCCATGCGCTTGGGCAAGGTTTCCAGCGCATGCTTTTCCTTGAAGGAGAGTTTGCGCCGTGCTGCAGATGAAACCGGCGCTACAGGCGCGGCCTCCGCAAGTGGCCGCATGGCTTTGGCGGCGCTTGTCAGTTGCGGCTCACCGCCCACCCCATACCCGCGCTGCGCCAGCATATCGGTATAACCACCAGCATATTCCTGCCAGCGGCCACCGCCTTCCGACACAAGCACAGATGTTGCAACCCGATCCAGAAAATCGCGATCATGACTGACCAGGATCAGTGTACCTTGATAATCCATCAGCATTTCCTGCAGCAGATCGAGCGTCTCAAGATCGAGATCGTTGGTCGGCTCGTCGAGCACCAGAAGATTGGAAGGCAATGAGAGAATTCGGGCCAGAGCGAGCCGCCCGCGTTCGCCACCCGACAGCTTGTCGACAGGCTGGCGCGCCTGATCGGGGGTAAAGAGAAAGTCCTTCATATAGCCCGCGAAATGTTTCTTCGCGCCGTTGATTTCCACATAGTCGCCGCCCCCGTTTGTGAGCGCCTCCTTGAGTGTCCACCCATCCTTCAGCTGCATGCGCTTCTGGTCCAGGGTCGCAAGCTCGATGCTGGCGCCGATCCGGACGTGACCTGTGTCCGGCTCCAGTTTGCCGGTCAGCATGTTGATCAGTGTCGTCTTGCCCGCGCCGTTTGCGCCAACGATGCCCAGGCGATCTCCGCGCATGATACGCGCGGAAAAATCCCGCACGATCGTGCGATCACCATAGCTTTTCGAAATGCGCTCGGCTTCCACAACAAGTTTGCCGGACGTGTGCGCCTGTGAAGCCTCGAGCTTCACCGACCCGACAACCTGGCGCGCTTCTCGTACCTGTGTGCGCAATTCCCCCAGTTCCGCCATGCGCCGGACATTGCGTTTGCGTCGGCCAGACACGCCGTAGCGTACCCAATGTTCTTCATTGACGATTTGTCGGTCGAGCTTGTGGCGCTCTTTTTCTTCCTGCTCCAGCACCTCGTCGCGCCAGGCCTCGAATGCGCCAAACCCCTTATCGAGGCGCCGCGTCTCGCCGCGGTCAAGCCAGACGGTTGCCCGGGTGAGGTTTTCAAGAAACCGGCGATCGTGGCTGATGATGACCAGGGCCGAACGCATGCCGTTGATGTATTTTTCCAGCCATTCGATGGCGGGCAGATCGAGATGGTTGGTAGGCTCATCGAGCAGAAGCACATCCGGCTCGGGCGCGAGCACGCAAGCCAGAGCCGCACGGCGGGCCTCCCCGCCGGAGAGGCGGGCCGGGTTTTCATCGCCCTGCAGTCCCAGTTCATTCAGCAGATATTGCGCTTTCCAGTGATCATCGGAGGGGCCCAATCCCGCCTCCACATAGGCCAGAACGGTCTCAAAACCGGAAAGGTCCGGCTCCTGCGCAAGATAGCGAATGGTGGCGTCGGGCTGGAAAAAGCGTAAACCGGAATCGCTTTCCAGCTGTTTTGCGGCAATTTTCAGCAGGGTTGATTTTCCCGAGCCGTTACGGCCGACCAGAGCCAGTCTCTCGCCTGGCCCCACGGACAATTCGGCTCCGTCCAGCAGTGGTTTGCTCGAAATTGTCAGGCGAATGTTTTGCAGCGTCAAAAGGGGAGGAGCGGCCATGATTCTTTTCGGGTTGGTGAGGCCTTCCCATTAGAACATTTTCAGGCAAAGTGTGCGCAAATTCTCCTGAATTGCTGACCCGCACTGATTCACTCCGGATACAAGGCTTCCCATGCGCCCCGACGTCACGACAGCCCTTGCCACGCTGGAAGCCCATCGCGCCGAAATGGGCCATCGCCGCATTGTCGACCTGTTCGAAGAAGACAAGCAGCGCTTCACGAAATTTTCCGCTCGGCTTGATGATCTGCTCTTCGATTATTCCAAGCATGCCATCAACGAGACGACCTTGGCGCATCTGCTGACACTTGCCCGGGCGGCAGATGTCGAAGGCAAGCGCGCCGCATTGTTCAGCGGTGCGCATGTCAATAACACCGAGGATCGCGCCGCCCATCATATGGCTCTGCGTGATATGTCCGGCAATGCCACGATGATCGACGGTCACAACGTGACTGGCGAGATCGGTCGCGTCCGCAAGGCCTTTCTCAATTTCGCCATGCAGGTTCGCGACGGTTCAATTCGCGGTGCGCGCGGTGCGCCCTTCGCGGATGTGGTCAATATCGGCATCGGCGGGTCCGACCTTGGTCCCGCCATGGCGGCGCGGGCGCTATCACCCTTTCGCGGTAGTGGGCCCCGCGTGCATTTCGTATCAAACGTAGACGGAGCAGACCTTGCCGATACGTTGAAAACGTTGAACCCCGCGACAACTCTTTTCATCATCTCGTCAAAGACATTCACGACGCAAGAAACGATGAAGAACGCCCAGTCGGCGCGCATGTATATCGTCAAACAACTGGGGGAGAAGGCCGTCCCGGATCACTTCGCCGCTGTTTCGACAAAACTGGATCTCGTCGCCAAATTCGGCATCCGCAAGGAGCGCGTGTTTGGCTTTTGGGATTGGGTGGGGGGCCGTTATTCCATCTGGTCGTCAATCGGCCTGTCGCTGGCGATCACCATCGGCAGCGCCAAGTTTACCGAATTTTTGCGCGGGGCCCATGACGTAGACAAACATTTCATGGAAACGCCGCTGGAATCGAATATCCCTGTTCTCATGGCGTTACTGGGCGTGTGGTATCGTAATGTCTGGGGCTATGGCTCCCATGCTGTTATTCCTTATGACCAGCGTCTTGGGCGTTTTTCCGCCTATCTGCAGCAACTCGACATGGAATCGAACGGCAAGTCCGTTACCCGCGACGGCAACGCGTTGACCATGGCCACGGCGCCTGTCATCTGGGGCGAACCAGGCACGAATGGGCAGCATGCGTTCTTCCAGATGCTCCACCAGGGGACGGATGTGATCCCAGTCGACTTTCTGCTCGCTGCCCAGCCCACAGAGGCTGATGCCCAGCATCACGCCCTGCTGGCCGCCAATTGTTTTGCGCAATCGGAAGCGCTCATGCGTGGCCGCTCCCGCGCGGAAGTGGAGGAGATTCTGCACAAAGCTGCGATGCCCGCAGAAATGATCGCTGCGCTTGCGCCGCACAAGGTGTTTTCTGGCAACCGCCCGTCCTCGACGATCCTCTATCGCAAACTTGATCCACGCGCGCTTGGCCGGCTTATTGCCCTGTATGAGCACAAGGTGTTCGTGCAATCAGCAATCTGGGATATCAACGCCTTTGATCAGTGGGGCGTCGAGCTTGGTAAGGAATTGTGCAGCAAGCTCGCGCCGATCGTTGAGGACCCCAGCAAGCCGCTGGACGGGCTTGATGGATCAACGGCAGGACTTATTGCGGCGCGCCGGGCGCTGATGGGGTAGCGCCCACGTTGAAGGGTGACATGGAACGCCGTTCGCATTTCGGTTATACTTATACCGACAGCATCCGTATCAAGCTCGGGTGCACCCACAAGCTGGACCAGACATGAAACTTCCCTTCAAGGGCGCGATAGACTGCGACGTGCACCTGGCGATGCCGCCCGTAAAGACGCTGTTGCCGTTTATGTCCGATTACTGGCAGGACCAGATTGTCACGCGCTTTATCGACCGGTCCTCTTTCGCGTTGATGAGCTATCCCACCCATTCGCCGCTCTCGGGGCGACCTGACTGGCGGGCGCAAAGCGGTGGCGCGATGCCTGGCGCAACCCTGGAACAATTGCGCAGCCAATTGCTCGATCCGTTCGGTCATGAATTGGCCATCTGTCATGCGCTGCATGGCAGTATTGCCCTTTACAATGAAGACATGGGCGCGGAATTCTGTTCGGCAGTGAACCGCTGGGTGGCGCAGGAATGGCTGGACCATGAGCCGCGCCTGCGCGCTTCCATTCTGGTCCATGCGCAAAATCCGACGCTGGCTGTGGCGGAAATCGAACGTTGCGCGGGAGACTCTCGCTTTGTTGCGGTGCTGCTGCCCGTCATGGGCGACAGTCCTCTGGGCCGGCGTATTTATTGGCCGATTTTTGAAGCGGCTCAAAAGCACGGCCTGTCCATCTGCGTTCATGCAGGTTCGACGTTCCGCAATCCGCCAACCGGCACAGGCTGGACCTCCTACCAGTCGGAAGATTACATCGGCCAGAGCGTGGCCTTCCAGAATCTGATCATCTCGCTCCTGGCCGAGGGCGTGTTCCAGAAGTATCCGGATTTGACCTTCGTCTGTCTTGAATCCGGCTTCACATGGATGCCGACCCTTTTGTGGCGATCGGCGAAGGCCTGGCGGGGCGTGCGTGCCGAAGTGCCGTGGATTGACCGCAGCCCGGCGGGCATCGTGCGCGAACGCATCAAGCTTTCACTTAGGCCGTTCGATGCGCCGGAAGATCCCGCCATCATCAACCGCATTTTCGAACAGATCAATTGCGAGGACATGCTCGTCTTCTCGACTGATTACCCGCACTGGCAATTTGAAGGCGACAACGCATTGCCCGATGGCGTGCCACGGGAATTGATACGGAAAATTCTCGTCGACAACCCGTTGGCGAGTTTTCCACGGCTGCAAACGAACTCACACGTGCGTGCGCACGTCACACAGGAAGCGGCATCATGAATGCACCCCTACGAGAAGTTAAGGCTGAACAGAGATTGATGATTGTCGATTGCGACATTCATCCGATCCAGCGTTCGAACAAGGATCTCTATCCGTTTATGCCGAAGCACTGGCAGCAGCATATGGAGACATTCGGGTCGCATGTGCGGCAAGGACTTTCCGAGCGGATTTCATGGCCGCGCATGATGGCGAGCGGCCAGCGCGCGGACGCCTATCCCAAGGAGGGCGGGCCGCCGGGCTCCAGCTACGAATTGATGAAGCGCCAGCATCTCGATCCCAATGGCGTGGAACATGGCATGCTCATCGCGCTGTCAAAAGGCGGCATGGAAGAACGTAATCAGGATTACGCGTCCGCACTGATGAGCGCGGTGAATGACTGGCAGGTTGAGTGTTGGGTGAAGCGCGACCCACGCTTGCGCGCCGGTGTGGTAATCGTTGCTGACGATCCTGAAAGCTCGGTGAAGGAAATCGAAAAACGCGCCGCGCAGAAAGAGTTTTCGCAAATCATCATCTCGCCACGCTCTGCCGAGCCCTTGGGACGCAGACGTTTTTGGCCGATATATGAAGCCGCGCAGGCCGCCGGATTTCCGCTCGCCATTCATCCCGCTGCCATTCCAGGCGGCGCGCCATCGACGGGCGCGGGATGGCCGACGTATTACATGCAGGAACATTATACATTCGGCAGTGCTTCGGAATCAGTCGCGATCAGCCTTGTGATGGAAGGCGTATTCGAGCGCTTTCCACGTCTCAAAATCGCAATGATCGAGAGTGGATTTTCCTGGGCGCCGACGCTGGGATGGCGCATGGATTCGATTTTCGAGCGCATGTACAAGGAAACCCCGCAACTAAAGCGCCGGCCAACCGAATATATGCGAGAGCACTTCTGGTTCTCTACTCAGCCTATCGAAGAACCGGAGAACCCGCAGCATCTGCTCGATATTTTCGAATGGATCGGCTGGGACAAAATCATGTTTTCCAGCGATTATCCCCATTGGGATTTCGATGATCCGCGCTATGCCATCAGCGTGAAATTATCAGAGCAAAACCGCGCGAAGATTTTCCGCGACAATGCAAAAGCGCTCTATGGATTGAGCTGATCTTATGGCGAAGAAATATGTGGCCGGCGCCACAAGCGACATAGCAGAAGGCGGCAGCAAGCTCGTCACGCTCGCCGGGCGGGATATTGGCATCTATAATGTCGCCGGGAGTTTTTATGCGTTCGCCGATCGCTGCCCGCATGCGGGCGGTTCGTTGTGCGAGGGGTTTATCACCGGCATAGCGGTTTCAGGCGGCCCCAATGATTACCGCCTCGAACGCAAGGGCGAGTTCCTGCGCTGTCCATGGCACGGCTGGGAATTCGACATCAGGACAGGACAAAGCTGGTGTGATCCCAATTCCATGCGCGCCCGGAAATTTTCCGTGAAAGTGGAAGCTGGCGCAGACCTCGCCAAGGGGCCCTATGTCGCCGAGACTTTCGAGGTGAAAGTTGAAGGCGAATATCTTGTCATAGAGTTATGACGAATACCTGCAGCAGTGTGCCCTGACTCACTGGCTTAGCAAGCGCGAACGCGTTCTTGGCATACGTTTGCGGCGGCGCGTCACTTGCCCTGAAAGATACGTTGCATCCGATCGATCACGCTCTTGGGAAGCGCATAGGTCTGCGCCAGCATCTGCGCAATTTCTTCGCCTTCTATCGGGGCGATGTTCAAGGTCTGCTTTTTAGCTTCAGCCCGCAGTTCAGGATCATTGAGCGCGTCCATAAACGCCTTGCGCATGGCGGCGACGCGGTCTTTGGGCACATCTGGTCCCATCATGTAGACGTAGCCGGTTTTCAGAAAGCCGGTCGCAAGCTCGATGAGCATGCGGTCATCATCATTCCCGGCCAGGCCAAGCGCCCAGGGCACATCAGGATATTCCTTCAACGGCTCGGGACCGAATTGCAGCACAAGGCGAATTTCGCCCGCAGCCAGTTGATTGCCAAAGGCGCGGCGCAAGGCCTCCTCAGGCATGGAGGGATAGCCGTTGATTTCACCGCGCTGCAAGGCGAGCATCGCGTCATTCATGCTCTTGTGGCCGTTTATGCCCTTGATCTTGCCTCCGAGCGCTTCACGGACAACGGCAACGATGAGTGAATTTGAT
>CAMDKB010000177.1 GCA_945901195.1 Rhizobium sp. Q54 | reverse complement strand
CTGATGTCGGCAAGCAACAAGGAATCGGCGGAATTCGTCGGCCAGTTTCCCGCCATGGTCGGCCTGACCTTGATTGGCGACCTTGATGTGGCACGCGGCCTCATCGACACCTATCGCGCCAGCTCTCTGGAACATGGCCGCAATCCTGGTCCGGAGGACATTCTGGTCGGGCAGGGCACTTGCATAGCCGAGACAGACGAAGAGGCGCAGGAGACGATGGCGGAAGCCCTCGCTTATTTTCATAAGGTGCTTATGCGTCCGCAACAGGATGCACAACGCATCGTTGTGCAAAAGACTCGCTTCTTTGGTGAAGGAGCGGGAGGGGCCGGCGCGGGCGAGTATTTCGTGAAGCGACTGGAGACGCTCAAGCAACGCAGCGTTAAAGAACAGATCGAAGCTGGCACAATTCTCTGTGGCAGTCCATCGAGTGTCGTCAAGCAGATCAAACGTCTCAACCAGCATCTGGGCGCGGGCCATATCAACATGAACATGGCGCTTGGCAGAATGCCGCAATCTTCTGTTATTCGCAGCATGGAATTGTTTCGCGATCGCGTGCTGCCAGAAGTTCGCGCGCTCTAAACATTCAACAGGACATGACCGTGACATTTATTGATTTCACCGAAAAAGAATACGTGATGAAAAGCGGCGCCCTGCGCGTCAACATCGGGGGCTCAGGCCGCGCCCTCATTCATCTTCACAGCGCGGCTGGTCCACGCATGTCTAAGGTGTTACACGCGCTGGCGGATCATCACACAGTCCATGCGCCTGTCATCCCCGGGTTCGAAGGAACACAGCGTCATCCCGGCGTTGCCAGCATGCAGGACGTAGCTGACCTAATTGCCGGATACATTAGTGACCATTGTAACGGCGAATGTGATGTTATCGGCGAATCCTTTGGTGGCTGGATAGCTTTGTGGCTGGCTATCCGCCATCCTGCCCTTGTCGGACAACTCGTTCTGGAAGCTCCTGCCGGACTAAGACCTGCAGACAAAGGCGGTCTGCCAAATGATACTCAGGATCGCCAGCGCGCATTGCATGCCAAGCCTGAGAACGTGCCGGACGAAAAGTGCAGTGAACAGATTTTGATGGCAAACCGCAAGGCGGTCGCAGAATATACAACAGGCATTGCCTTCGATAAAGAAATGGCCGACCGTCTGGGTGAAATCAAGTCCCGGACACTGGTGCTGATGGGTACACTGGACAAAGTCATTCCACCGGACTCTGGACAATTGCTGAAACAACATGTGCCACAGTCGCATCTCACCTATATTTGGGACGCCGCCCATGCTCTCGAATTCGATCAGCCCAAGCGTGTGGCTACTCTTGCCCTCGATTTTCTTGATCGCGGCGAGAGCTTCCTTGTAAGGCCCGCCGCTAACGTGGCATGAAACGGCCTGGGCTTAGTGGCCCAGGGAAGCATTAGATAACAACCGGGAGGAATTCATGGGCACACTGGATGGTAAAATCGCGATAGTCACGGGAGCGAGCTCCGGCATTGGCGCCGGTATTGCAGAAATGTTTGTTGCTGAGGGTGCTTCGGTCGCCATGGCCGCTCGCCGCACCGATCGGCTTGAAGAACGCGCCAAACGCCTCGGCCCAAAATCTCTGGCGGTCAGAACTGATGTAACGCAGGAAGCGGATGTCATCGCGCTATTCAATGCGACAGAAAAAGCGTTTGGAATTCCCCACATTCTGGTCAACTGCGCCGGATTTGCAGATCATACACCGACTGATGAACTGAGCTTTGAAGCCTGGAACAAGATCGTGGCAACCAATCTGTCATCGGTCTTCTTGTGCGCGCGTGAAGCGCTGCGCCGCATGAAACCCCTGCGGCGTGGCCGCATCATCACGATCGGGAGTATTTCTGCTGAAATGCCGCGCCCCAACGCCATCGGATATGCGGCGACCAAAGGCGCCATTCATTCCATGAACCACTCGCTTGCGCTTGATGCCCGGCCTTTCGGCATCACAGCTTCCGTGCTGCATCCCGGCTCCACAGTTTCTGAACTTTCGCCTGGCATGGAGAAACGGCCCAAGTCCAACACCATGGCGACCGAAGATGTCGCGCGCGCCATTACATTGATGGCGAGCTTGCCGAACGAAACGAATATTCTCGAACTGACGATGTTGCCCGTCGATCAGCCCTATCTCGGCCGATCATAAACTTCACTCACGCTGTTTCGAGATGTTGGAGCGACGATCCAGCATCTCGAGATTACTGATAATGTGCGGTATCCAGCCCATTGAGCGCGCTTACCACGCCAGAAGGTCTGGATGCGTTTTCCTTGAACCGTTCCAGCCTGATATTCTTGATCTGGCCCGGCGCCAGATGGAAGTAATTATCGGATGGCAGAAAGAATTCATCATCAATTGTAACCGTCTGCGCAAAGCGGCTGCAGTGGATATTCAACGAAAATACATTTTGATGTTCGAGTAACTCAACTTTCAATCCTGTTTCATATTGTGCGTTGCCACGCCCGCCGGGGAAAAAACAGGCGTCGCTGATTATCTCTGACGTAGAAAGATCGCGCATGCGTGCCACTACGATATCGTGCCCACGGGTTCCAAATTTATAGGCATAGTTGATATCAAAGAATGCCCCCAGCACTTGCGTGCCGGTAAATGTTCGCGCCTGGCGACCAGCGAGTGAGAATGTGACCTCTCCCGACGCCAAAATGTCTCCAGCTGCGGTAATGCACTCCAGGCTGATGCCGAGTTCACGGTCGGCATGAGCCTCGTTGATCGCATGGACATAAAGCCCGTTTACGCCCTCGTCAGTTACGACAAGTTGTAAGGGCTTGCAGGCCCGCCGCAAGGCATGCCACGGAGATTTTGGACGTCCGGAACTATCAATTATGCCCCAACCGAAGCCTGGTTGCAGATCTTTCCAGAGGAAGACAACGCCCCCGCACGTTCGGGAATTTGGTCGCCGCCATTCGTGAAACGTTGATTCCATTACTTCCGCGACAGTCGCACGGGACAATGCGAGATAACGCAGCGGATCCTGCTTCTTCAGGCTTGTACAATCAACGCCGTAGAGCAGGTTCATATAGAATTCGCGCACGTCTTCAAAATTCCATGAAGCACCTTGATCCCGCGGAATGCTGTGTTCCCAACTGGCAGGATCAGGCGTGGCTTCGCTGAACTGTGCGCGTATCGTCGCGGCATCAGGCACATTTGAGAAGGCAAGACATTCGGTTGCAAAGCTGACGTCGGCTCTCCGCGCATCTTCCAGCGGACGCAGATACGCTCCTACACCGTAATAGTGGCCGACCCCTTGATTGACGGAGAACGGCAGATCGCCACCCGACGGAGAGTTTTCGATATAAACCATGTCAGGGCGAATGCGCCGGGTTATCGCTTGAGCCTCGCGGGCAAAAAAGTCGATCTTACGCGATTCCGGAGGCAATCCCATCATTGCCGCCTGTTGCGCAACCTCGCTGCCGCCGCAGAGCATTACAAGTGAACAATTATGCCGGGACGACAGCAGGAAAGTTTCGACTTCCTGCACTGCTATCGCGTGAAAGTTCTCATCGGAAAAAGGGTAGTCGAAATTTGCAAACTGCAGGTCTTGCCAAACCATGATGCCCAGCTCATCGGCAACTTCAAAAAATACGGCGTTCCCATAGAGCGTCATGCCGGGAATTCGAACCATATTGAATCCCGCATCGCGCATCAGCCCTAATGCCCGATTGTATGTCGGCTTATCAGCTGGGAGGTCAACCAGATCCCAGGGCGTCCAGCACGCACCACGAGCAAATATATTCACGCCGTTCACAACAAAGCCGAAACAGCATGCATCTGTTCCCTTGTCGATTTCGATAGACCTGAAACCAATCGATCCCAGATTATTCACAACACCGTCTATATCAATCGCAACTTCATATAGCTTGGGATTGCCATGCGTATGCGGCCACCACGGTTCGATATTGTCCCGTTCAAACGCGGCGTGCGCCGAACGGCCGGAGATTTCCAGCGTGACGCGATGGTCGGCACATAACAATATCACGAGATCAGGGAGTTCCATGCCTTCCGGAAATGCAATGGTCGTTTCAAGACGCCCACGACCGTTTGAATAGGTTGCATGTAAATCGACATCTTTCCGCGTGATTGCATGGCGCGGAAAAGTCTTGATCGAACGATAAGGACCTACAATGTCAATTTGCGGACACCAGCCGGGCATATGACCGAGCAATGTCGTGCGGACAAACCGGAGGGAGGGGTTATCGACGAAGGCTGTCCGCCACCGGGCACGTTTGCCTTTAATACCATTCAGAGTCTGGTTCCGGCTTCGAAAGCAAATTGCTATCTCGTGATGTCCAACATCCTTCAGCTCTATATCTACTGGCAAGAACATGCTGGTTGATTCAGCGACCAATCGACCGTTGATCCAAATTTCCGAAATTGTGGCGAGGCCATCCATCCGCAGGGTAGATGCAGCTTTCAAGAATATGCTGGTGATATACCAGACATCGCAATCGTGCAGAGGCGTGGGATGAGAAAGTGAATAGAGTCCAGCTTCGCTAAGTGCTTGCGACGCAGTGCCCGGCACTTTCGCAGGCATCCAGTCGCCAGATTTGATGGCTTCATCTGGTGTTGCACAGGAGCCTGCCTTCAGCACTGCACATGTCCAGCCGGAGGAGAGTTCCTGCGGCTCTGCAAAGCAAACTCGATCAAAAGTCTTCATGAGGCTTGCTCTTGCCTTCAGGCTGCGCGTTTGACCCCGGCGAATGCATCCAAACCTTCCATGAGCCGTTCATAATGTTCTGCAATTGGCGCAATCAAACCGGTGAGGCTATCGGGCTTTCGGCGCGAAATTGCTCGCGCTAGCTGAAACTGCATGCTTTTGGCTGTTTCCGAAATCGATTGAGCTGCAGCTATTTCGCTATCCAGAGATGTGCCGTGTGAGTTTTGTAGCCAGGACAAATGCGTAGCGAGTAATTCAAAATTGGCGCCAAATTGTCGAAGGGTGTTGAATGCATACGTATGGAAATAGCCTTCTGGACGCAGCATCAAATCCTCAATATGGGCTGGCAATGCTTTCTGCCATTCCAGGAATGGATTGAGATGAGGCCTGTGCGCGAGGTGATATTTCAGAAAATCCTTGCAATCGAAAGGCGATGGATTCCGCTTGATTTGAGGGAATTTCACGAACTCAACGTATGGAAACAATTGCACGGCGCCTGCGACAACATTGGTGCGCCCAAAGATGCCGTCGTAATCCGAACCCTGAAGATCGAAAAAGCTGCCGTTGTGAAAATAGTGCAAGAGTTTATTGGCTGGATCGATTGCATTGATGCCAATGGTCGTCTTGCCGTGACTGGTACGATAGGAAATTCCGCGGGTGTCAGGAAGCCAATAGCTGTTGATTTCAATCAACAGCATCCGACCTCTATTGATCTGGGCAAGTACGTGCCTTTCCACATCATCAAAGATTGAAAATTCTGTGACACGAATATCAAACAGGCGTTCCAGGTCTTCCAGCGGAACTTTGAAAAAGGTAAACTGATCACCTTCGAAGTCTTGCCGTACCGTAAATCCGAGCATCGCCTCAGGCGGCAATCCAAGCGCCGACAGAAGCTCGATCCAGAGATCGACATAGCAATTCGTCTCAGGCCAATTCCTGTTGGAGCCGTGCATCGAATGCGGGATATGGGTGGCTGGTTCCAGACCTTGCAGAACGTATTTCATTTTCAGCCCCAGAGAAGCTTGCGCACTTCAGTTGGCCATCCTTCAACGTCGGGGCCATGGTGTTTGAACAGAGCCAGCGCGACGCGTTCCATGCCAAATCCGACACAAGCCGTATGCGCCTGTTCACCATCGGCCGAGCGGATATTCCAAAGCGAACCAAAATGATCCTGGTGATAGTTGAAGCTCAGGCAGGCCGTGGGCTTCTCTTCACTTGTTACAGGAATCAACAATTCAAACTTGAGGCCGGTATCACGTTGATTATTGGCAAGCATCTTGCCTGCCCGACCGAAGAATGGATCATTGGCGAGATCAACCGTCAATGGCAACAATAGGGAGGCCATCATCTTCTGGCCGCGATCAAGCCAGCTTTCACGAAATGCGCATACTTGGTCGGGGGAACCAATTCGAACGAATTCCCGCATCCGGAACATTTGCATACGAGCGGGGTCTTTTGATGGCTCATGCCTGAAGCAATAGGACTGGAGATCATAAAGCCGTCCCTGCTCGGGCAGCGGACCACGCTTTGCAACTGTAGGATACAGCGGGTAACAGGCAGCGGGGGTCAACACAACGTCAGTCGCCTGTTGTTGTTCTGTCCAATCCTGCCCTGCTTCAAGATCAGCAAGCAAAGAGCAATGATCCGCCTCACCACCCATAAAGCTATGAACGGTGCCAGCGAGTTGCGGAAAGCTTTTCATATAGCCGCTCTTTTCGAAAAGACGCCGAGCGATGCCGGGGGGGAAGTGAATCGCGGTCGCCTTGTCTGCGGCGCCATATTTGGCTACCAGTCCGTTGAACGCGTTGATGACATCTTCGAATGCGCCGCTTCGTCCGTAAAGCCCGTCGACACCTGTGTCGATCAACAAGCCAGCATCAAACAATTCATCGAGGAATGTTTCGGCTGCCGACTTTTCGGCAGGTATGATGGAAGCTGTGCGCGTGTGCATGTTCATTTCAGGCCACCAGATTTGTATCGTACTTGCTGACGAGGGTGAGGTTGGAAGTATTTGCGACAATACGGTCGTTGTTGACCATGATCGCTGCCGACAATGCATCGCGCATATGGCGGCCGAGGCTGAATTTTCCGCCAGTGCGGTAGCTCGAAATGCCTGCAATCATCATGGCAGATTGGACGATGTCCACCACAGCCTGGGATGTGGCAATTTTAACGTTGTTCATCGCGATGGAAAAGCCGACAGACGACAATGTGTCACTGTGTACCTTGGCTTTTTCGTAAGTGACGATGCCAGTCATGACTACAGATTTCATCTCCTGCAGCAGGACAAACATTTCAGCCAGACGGACAGCTGCGGGAGGCGTAGAGCCGGGTTTCTTACGTGCTTCTGCACGAAGATAATTCTGGGCGCGTGTGGTGGCGTCTGCTGCAATGCCAAACCATACTCCGGCCCACATCAAGTGCGACATTGCCAACATTGATTGCGCTGCAATTTCCGCGAAAGGGTGAGGAAAGATCTGATTTGAAGGCGCTCGACATTTGAACAGAAATCCCTCTGAACACGTACCGCGCATCCCGAGGGTGTCCCATGGTATCGTCATTTGCAGGGCATACTGCTCCCGTTCAATAACGGTCATGACCTGATCAGAACTCGCGGCTTGTGTATTACGTCTTGCGGTCACCATAATAGCGTCCGCATTGAGCCCATACGAAATTACATTGGCTTCCTTGGTAAGAGTGAAGCTGTCACCTTCCGGTTCGATCGCACAGATGGAATTGCGGACATCGCCGCCAATCCCGCCTTCTGTGGTTGCTGATCCAATCAGAAATTGTTCGTCGACAACGCGGCGCATGAAGTCGCGATGCCAGTTGCTGTCCAGGCCATGAGTCACCAGGCTTGATACCTTGATATGATGCATGGCGAAGATCATGGCTGTCGATGCGCACGCTTGGCCCAGGGCTCCGCACATGTCGACGATGTCGGCAAGGCTTGCGTTTTCGCCGCCGCATTCGACTGGGATCATGATCCCCATCAGCTGGGCTTTTTTGAGCGCCTCAATCGCCTCTTGTGGAAAACGCCCTTTTTGATCGACGTCATCGGCATTAACGCGCGCTATATCTAATGCTGAGGCGAGGCGTTGTCTGGGCGAAGCCAGATGAGCGACTTTAGCTGAAACATTTGACATTTAAATGCTCTTTAGCTTTCAGGCTGCAGCACGCGTGATTTCGTCGATTGAAGTTTCTATGGCCGCGATGCTCGAAAACGTCTTGCGATTGAGCATGTGCTCGGGAAATTCAACATCGAAAGCGTCTTCAAGACCAAGCATCAACTGCACCGATGCAAAGGATGTAAGTCCTGCATCATAGAGGTCAGCATTCGGGCTCAGCGATTGGGCTGGTACTTTCAACTTGCCGAATTGATCCAGCACGGTACGAATCTTATCCATAGGAAGTCTCCGATGTTTGCTCAGGATAACACCGGGTAGAAGGAAACACAGATTTCATGCCAACGTATGAACGAGATCGAACAGTGGGAGGAGGTAGACTCTCAAATGCGAGCTATTCATGAAATATGATCTTCAGGGTTTATAAAATGGAAATCGACAAAAGCAATTGTTAGAAAATGGAATCTATTTCATTAACCATGGTTCAATAGCACACGAAGCCCGCCTTGGCAGGCTTGGCGTTGTTCATGGATTCAAGAGTATTGGCGAGATCGTTCATCAACCTTGCCAGGCCTGCCTTGCTAACTGGGGCGGTATCCAATTGTTCAAGCCAGTCTGAGAACTGAACGGATTTGGTGTTGGCGCGGCGTGCTACGAATTCGGCAAGAGAGGACAGTCCTTCTTCCTTGTAGCGAAATGCCAGAAAATCGATGAGGTCCTCTTCCACTGTGGAGGCATCCAGGGGAACGTAAAAGCCGGCGCAGGCACAGCCTGCCATATGCGGTGCAAAAATCATCGCTCCGGCCCACAACTGGGCCAGTTCGTGTCCGCGAGATTTGTGTTCACCTGATGACATTGCGCTTCCCGATCCGGGGCGGTTTATAACGCGTCCCCCGCCGATGCGCCAGATTTTATAGGCCGCCGGTCCGTTGCGCTTGAGGCATCCGGGCGCTAAACACAACCCTCTGCAGATTGCCTGCATGCGTTCTTCATAAGAAAAAATACAACATGGCCAAAACGACAAAAACGACATCCTCTTCAACAAAGGTCTCCCGGCCGTCCGTCATCCGGCTGGCTGCGGATGTTGGGGGTACATTCACCGATGTCGCGGCGTTTGACGAAAAGTCGTCCCGCCTTCTGCTGGGCAAAAGTCTCTCGACCCCCCGTAATCTGGTC
>CAMDKB010000176.1 GCA_945901195.1 Rhizobium sp. Q54 | reverse complement strand
GGGATTCCCAAGACGCGGCAAATCAGATTCAATCCTCCTGCTGGGGCGAGCATGGAGACTTGCGATGCCGCGTAGCTATTCGAACGATCTTCGGGTTCGGGTCATTGAGTTCGTTGAAAGCGGCGAAGCGCGTCGTGAAGCGGCCCGTTGCAGTTTCCATGTGCTCCCACCTGAGACTACCCAAGAAATGGGTGATGCATTGCCAATGCCCCCCCGGAAAACGCAAAGCATTTATCCAGTAGCAAATCGATTGGATACCGGAAAATCAGGCACCCGGACAAGCTTAACGCCTGTCCGGGGAACACAATTGGCTTGCCTCAAGCCGCAGCGAGCGACCTGATCACATATTGCATGATGCCGCCGTGCTTGTAGTAATCGAGCTCGTCCATCGTCATGATGCGGCAGTCGAGCGCGATCTTCTTTGATTTTCCATCCGCGAACTTGATCGTGGCTTCCATCTGCTGGCGCGGCTTGATTTCGGTCAGGCCCGAAATCGTCACCTGCTCACTGCCATCGAGGCCCAGAGACTGCCACGATGTGCCCGCCTCGAAGGTCAGCGGCAGCACGCCCATGCCCACCAAGTTGGAGCGATGGATGCGCTCGTAGCTTTGCGCGATGACCGCGCGCACGCCCAGCAGGCGGGTGCCCTTGGCCGCCCAGTCGCGCGACGAGCCGTTGCCGTATTCTTCCCCGGCGAAGATCACCAGCGGCACGTTCTCCGCCGCATATTTCATCGCCGCATCATAGATGGACATGCGCTCACCCGAGGGGTGATGGGTCGTCAGGCCGCCTTCAAGAACATTGCCGTCATTGCCCTTATTCATGAAGTTCTTGATGCGGATGTTGGCGAACGTGCCGCGCATCATCACCTGATGGTTGCCGCGCCGCGTGCCATACTGGTTGAAGTCCTGCTCGCGCACCTGGCGCTCGCTGAGCCATTTGCCAGCTGGCGAGGCAAACTTGATCGAACCGGCGGGGGAAATGTGGTCGGTTGTAATCTTGTCGCCGAACAGCGCGAGGATGCGCGCGTTTTCCACGTCCTTGATCACATCGGGGGTCATGGTCATGCCCTCGAAATAGGGCGGGTTCTGCACATAGGTTGAACTCATGTCCCACTTGTAGGTTTCGCCTGTCGGCACCTTCACCTTGCGCCAGTTGGTGTCGCCCTTGAACACGTCGGCATAGCGGGATTTGAACACTTTCTTCGTCACATACTTGCGGATGAAGGTGTCGATCTCCTTCGAGCTCGGCCAGATGTCGCGCAGGAAGACGGGGTTGCCCTTCTTGTCCTTGCCCAGCGGCTCTGTGGTGAGGTCTTTCGTCACTGTCCCGGCGAGGGCATGGGCGACAACCAGCGGCGGAGACGCCAGATAGTTCGCCTGCACATCGGCGCTGACGCGCCCTTCGAAATTGCGGTTGCCGGAAAGGACAGCCGCCGCGACGATACCGTTCTTGTTGATGGATTCAGAAATCTCTTCATCCAGCGGACCGGAATTGCCAATGCAGGTTGTGCAGCCATAGCCGATGAGATTGAAGCCGAGCTTGTCCAGATCCTTCTGAAGACCGGAGGTGGCGAGATATTCGCCAACAACCTGTGAGCCCGGCGCCAGCGAGGTCTTCACCCATGGTTTCACGGTGAGGCCCTTGGCGACCGCATTGCGCGCCAGCAGGCCCGCGCCGATCAGCACGCTCGGGTTGGATGTATTGGTGCAAGAGGTGATTGCAGCAATGACAACATCGCCATGGCCGATGTCATAATTCTTGCCATTCACTTTGAAACGCAGCGCGCCTTCGCCATCCTTCTTGTATTCGGTCGACATGGCGGAGGCAAAACCGGAGCCCACGCCTTCCAGTGGGATACGGCCTTCGGGCCTTTTCGGGCCGGCCATTGACGGCACGACCGAGCCAAGATCGAGATCCATCGTATCGGTGCACACCGGGTCCGGCGTTGTACGGGTGCGGAACAGGCCCTGCGCCTTGGCATATTTTTCGACCAGAGCGAGACGAGCGGTCGAACGCGAGGATGTCTTGAGATAGTCGAGCGTTTCCACATCAACCGGGAAGAAGCCGCAGGTTGCGCCATATTCGGGCGCCATATTACCGATCGTGGCGCGATCAGCCAGCGTCAGTGAATCAAGGCCGGGACCGAAGAATTCCACGAACTTGCCGACGACGCCCTTCTTGCGCAGCATCTGCGTGACCGTGAGAACCACGTCCGTCGCGGTGACGCCTTCCTTCACCTTGCCAGTCAGGCGGAAGCCGACGACTTCCGGCAACAGCATGGAGAGCGGCTGGCCCAGCATGCAGGCCTCCGCCTCGATGCCGCCAACACCCCAGCCCAGAACCGAGAGCCCGTTGACCATCGTGGTATGCGAGTCAGTGCCAACCAGTGAATCGGGATAGGCAACTTCGATGTTCTCGGGCTTGCCGCCCTTTTTGGCAGTATATTTCTCTTTGCGCGTCCAGACAGTCTGCGCGAGATATTCCAGATTGACTTGATGGCAGATGCCCGTTCCGGGCGGCACGACGCGGAAATTGTCAAACGCGCCCTGGCCCCATTTCAGAAAAGTATAGCGCTCGCCGTTGCGCTGATATTCGAGATCGACGTTTTTCTTGAAGGCCTTGGGGGTGCCAAATTCATCCACGATCACCGAATGGTCGATGACCAGATCGACGGGAACAAGCGGGTTGATCTTCTTCACATCGCCGCCGAGGGAAGCCATCGCATTGCGCATGGCGGCCAGATCGACCACAGCCGGAACGCCCGTAAAATCCTGCATCAGAACCCGCGATGGGCGGAATGCGATTTCAGCTTCCGTCTTGCCCTTGTTCTTGAGCCACGCGGCGCAGGCGAGGATGTCTGCCTTCTTTACAGTGCGACCGTCTTCAAAACGCAGCAGGTTTTCAAGCACGACTTTCATCGAGAACGGCAGTTGCGAGATGCCTGCAAGTCCGTTCTTCTCAGCGGCTTTCAGCGAGAAGTAATGATAGGTCTTGGCGCCTACGGTAAGTTTTTTGCGGCATTTGAAACTGTCGAGCGACATGGCTGCATCCTGTTTGAGTGGCCTGGGTGATGATGTGATAAACGAGAAACCGCGCGGCTTATAGATAAATTTTGACGCAAGGGCTACAGCAAGAAAATGATTGGAGCTTCGACTTTGGCAGGCTGGCGGAATTTCCGGCTCACTGCCGCAAATCTTACTATCGGGCGCGGCGGGCAGGCTCTCGCATCCGGCTTGTCGTTCAATTTGGATTGCGGTCAGGCCCTTCTGGTCACGGGCCCCAATGGCGCTGGAAAATCAACGCTTCTGCGCACACTGGCCGGCCTTCTGTCCGCCATGGAAGGCGCGATTTTCGTCACCGGTGAGGGGCTGGAGCCGGAGACGCCCGCAGGCCTGTGCGCTCATTATCTCGGCCATGCTGACGGCATGAAGGCCGCGCTGACAGTAAGGGAAAATCTGCATTTCTGGTCCGCCATGCTCGGCGGGCGGGGGCCGCAACCTGATATAACCGGCGCGCTGCTCAGTGTCGGCCTGCCCCATGTGGCCGACTTCCCCGCTGGTTATCTCTCGGCGGGCCAAAAGCGCCGCGTGGCGCTCGCCCGTCTGCTCGTTGCTGAACGCCCGCTCTGGCTGCTCGACGAACCAGCGACAGCGCTGGACACCGCTTCGCAAGACAGGCTCGGGACGATGATGCAAGCCCATCGTGCGCGCGGCGGCGTGATCATCGCAGCTACCCATGCACCGCTGGGATTGGAAGACGCGCGCGAATTGCGCCTGTCCGAGCCCGCAGGCGTACACTCATGATCAGCGCTCTCTCAGCTCTCTTCCGACGCGAATTGCGTCTTGCCCATCGCATCGGCGGCGGCGCAGCCATCGGCATCGTGTTCTTTCTCATCATGGTCACGATTGTTCCCTTCGCCATCGGACCAGATCTCAATCTACTCTCACGTATCGGCCCGGCCATTCTCTGGATTGCCGCCCTTCTGGCGACCCTGCTGGGACAAGACCGTCTGTTTCAGGCGGACCTCGAAGACGGCTCGCTCGATCTGCTCAGGCTTTCAGAAATTCCACTTGAACTGATTGTAACGGTGAAATGTCTGGCCCATTGGGTCGCGACGTCCCTGCCGCTTATTTTCGCTGCACCGGTCTTTGGATTGATGCTCGCGATGGACTTAGATGCACTCGCCGGGACCATGTTGACTTTGCTCGCTGGTACGCCCGCCCTGACGTTTCTGGGCGCCATCGGCGCAGCACTCACCGCCGCCATGCGGCGCGGCGGACTGTTGAGCGCCATTCTCATCCTGCCGCTGGCGATCCCTGTGTTGATCTTCGGCGTCTCCGCTTCCACAGCGGCAAGCGGTGGCACGATCCCTTTTGCGACACCGCTTTTGGTGCTGCTGGGCCTGTCCCTAGCGGCCATCGCCCTGGCGCCTTTTGCAGCGGCAGCAGCTATCAGGTTGCTTGGAGACTGACCAGAATAATCAGGTGAGCTTGTCAGAGCGCTCTGTCCGGGGCAACATTCGCCCGGGAGGACACTCATGAAAATCATTTCAGCTCTTTGCGCTGCGTTATGCGCTGTTGCAAGTCACGCCACGCTGGCCAACGCCCAAGAGGCTTATCCTTCGCGCAGCGTTCGCCTCATCATGCCGTTTCCACCGGGATCGGGAACCGATGCGCTCGCGCGCATTATCGCGGAACAATTGTCCAGGAAATGGAACCAGAATGTCGTCGTCGACAACATGACGGGGGCTGGCGGCAACATTGGCGGTCAAACGGTTTCACGCGCGGCGCCCGATGGCTATACGCTGCTCTTTGTTCCCGCACCGCCGCTGGTCATCAATCAGTTCATTTACAAAAGCACGGGTTACGATGCCGATGCACTCGCGCCAATCACCATGGTTGGCAGCGTTCCCTATATCATGGTGGTGCGCAACAATTTTCCGGCGAGCTCGCTGAAAGAATTCATCGCTCACGTAAAAGCTAATCCGGGTAAGATCACATACGCTTCCTCCAGCATGGGATCGACGGCGCAACTGGCGGCGCTGCAACTGGAAAACGCTGCAGGCAATCTGCAGATGGTGCACGTGCCTTATCGCGGCGCGGCCCCGGCGTTGGTCGATGTCATGAATGGCCATGTCGATTTCGTTTTCGATATCGTCACCACGTCAAAACAGCTGATCGAGGCGGGCAAGATGAAATCCTTTGGCGTGGCCTCAAAACAACGTTCGCAGATCATGCCGGCTGAACCCACGATGGAAGAGAATGGCCTGCCGGGATTTCAGGCGCTGACCTGGTTCGGAATGACGGGGCCTCCGGGATTGCCCGCAACTTTGGCGGAAAGAATATGGCGCGATGTAGACGAATCCCTGAAAATTCCTGCCGTAACCAACCGCGTCCGGGGCATGGGCATCGAAATTGATTCCCTGCCGCCCGCTGAAGCGGGAAAATTCTTTGTCGCAGAACGCAAGCTCTGGGGCGATATCGTCAAGTCGAGGTTCGGCGCCAAGCTGGATTAGAGCGTTTCTGCCAGTGTGGAGTCCGGTTTCCATCCTCAATGCCAAAGCGATGAGCCTTGAAGCACTGCACCGCGTTACAATGCTGCGGGCTCTGCGATTGAAGCTTCCGCGGTGACCGGCGGGGAGACAGGCACAGATGGCGCCTCGCCCGGTTCAAGCACCTTGATCTGGCTGCCTGGCCGCAGTTCGGACGAATGGCGCAAACCGTTGATAGCCATCAGCAGATCAACCCCGTGGTCCCCATCGCCGGTTTGTGCGGCATGGCGGGCAAGGGTGGCTGGCCCATCGGCCCGGACAATCCGCAAATTGAGGGGGCGGGCAATCCGTTCATCCTGCTGCGAAAGCGTTCGCAATGTTCCCAGCGTATCCATGAAATCCCGGTCAAAGCCGGGATCAGGCGCCGTCGAAGTCATGAACAGCCGATAGGGTCGGCCACCGACAACAACGATGGCGAATTTGGATTTGCCCTTGGGCGTATTCGTCGAGGCCAATGCGCCCTGTTGGCCGGCGGGCAGAGCGCTGATTGTCACGTCTGACTCGTTGCGCGCAAACAGCCGCCGCAAGGCGCCCTCCGGATCGCCCGCGACACCGTCAGCCATGCGCCTGAAAATCACGACAGTCTTGCCACCCTCCTTGATGCCGCCAACCGCTTCGGGAAATCCCTGCACCACATAGCCTTGCGGCATGGTGATGGCGACGTTGATGCCGCGATGAAAGAACGAGCGTCCACGTACAAAACCCGCCCGCCCGCTTTCACCAAATGAAATGCCTGATATCGTCGCCAGATAGCGCTCGCGATCTGTACGGCCACTCGCCTTGCCCGTGCTCTCGATCAATTTGCGGGTCGCCGCGACACGTTCGGGCGTCGGCGGGTGGGTGGCCAGCGGTGAAGCGGGCCTGCGTTGGAGACGCGCCAGATTGGCATAAAAAGTCCCCATCCTGTCGAGCGACTGCAGGATTCGCAGAGCCGCGTGAGGATCGTAGCCTGCGCGGCTCAGTAATTCGACGCCGATGCGATCCGCCTCCAGCTCCTTCTCTCGCGAAAACGCGGCCAGCGATTGCTGATGAGAAGCGGCGGTTGCGCGCACAACAACGGGATCGCCATAGGTGCGCGCGACGTTCTGCATATCCGCATTCGCGCGCGCGCGCTCGACCAGACGCTGGGCCGAATGGCGCGCGATGACATGCCCAAGTTCATGCGCGAGCGCAGCGGCCAGTTCAGCCCGGTCGTTCGCGAGCGCCAGCATCCCGCGCGTCACAAAAAGCTGCCCATTGGGAAGCGCCAGCGCGTTATATACAGGCGAGTCCAGCAGGATGACGCTTTGCGGCAGGTTCGCTGCGCCAGCGGCGCGGATCAGATCCTGCAGGGTTTCCTGCACCAGAGCTTCGGCTGGCTGATGCCGGTAGATCCCACCATACCGTCGCGACACGTCCGATTCGAGCGCCTAGGTGACGCGCGGCGAGGTGGCAATCCTCTGCACTTCCATGAGATTGGGCGTGACAAGCGATGTTTGGTTGGCCGAATTGCAGCCCGCCAGCACAAGGCTCAGAAAGAGAAGCAAAAAACGCATCAAACACCTGGGACAAACACCTGGGACTCGCCGGACTCCGGCGAGATTTCATCAGACTTCGATTACCGGATTGCTACGATTCCGGCAAACGCCGCAGCACATCAGCAGAAAATCCTGGCATGTGTGTGGCCCATTCGCCATAGCAACCCCGGCGTCCGGAACTGGTCACGTTTACGGCATTTTACGCGCCCGGTTGCCCGGGTAATTGCTTTCGGGACGGCGGCGCAATACATCTGCGCCATGTGGAAATATGCCAATCCGGCGAATTTTCTTCGCCTCGCCAATGCGCTGATCCCGTGGACGGGCGGCATCACTGCGCTTTTGCTCGCGTTGGGCCTTTGGGGCGCATTCTTTGCTTCACCTGCAGACTACCAGCAGGGGGAAACCGTTCGGATCATGTACATTCACGTACCCGCCGCCTGGCTTTCCATGTTCTGTTACGGTGTCATGACTCTTTCGGCCCTGGGTACGCTGGTATGGCGGCATCCGCTGGCAGATGCGGCGCAGAAGGCTGCCGCACCCCTCGGCGCGGCCTTCACTTTCATCTGCCTCGTCACAGGCTCACTCTGGGGCAAGCCGATGTGGGGGACATGGTGGGTGTGGGACGCCCGGCTCACCTCGGTGCTTGTACTCTTTATCATCTACCTCGGCCTGATCGCGCTGTGGCAGACGATTGAAGAGCCCTCGCAGGCCGCTCGCGCTGCCGCCATCCTCACGTTGGTAGGCGTGGTCAATCTGCCCGTTATCAAATTTTCGGTCGACTGGTGGTCGACGCTGCATCAGCCAGCCTCGGTCTTCCGCCTCGGCGGGCCCACGATCCATGCTTCCATGCTCTGGCCATTGCTGGTGATGGCAGTGGCATTCACCCTGCTGTTTGTCACTTTGCATTTGATGGCGACACGCAATGAGATTCTGCGGCGGCGGCTGCGGCGACTCTCCATCGTGACTGCGCGTGGCGAAACACCATTGTCTTCACTGCAGATTGTTGAAGCGCTAAGATGAGTGCCCATTCGCCTTTTATCTTCGCGGCCTATGCCCTCACTTTCCTTGTTGTCGCTGTTATGACGGGCGCGATCATCCGCCAATATTATGGGCTGCGCCGCGCGCTGGAGAAATTTCCACCGCGCAAGGGCGGCGATGAAGCGGACGGCACATGAGCAACGCGAACAACCAGATTGAAAAGCAGGGCAAGAGGCGCCGCCTTGTGGTGGCGCTTGGGCCGCTTGCGCTTTTTCTGGCGCTTGCCTTTCTGTTCCTGACCCAGCTTGGCAAGGATGCGGCAAAAGTTCCCTCGGTGCTGATCGGTCGCGCCGCGCCTGTGTTTGCCCTGCCGCCGCTGGACGGCGCAAACGTACTCGGCTTTTCCAATGGCGATCTCAAAGGCAGCGGCGTGACGCTGGTGAACGTCTTTGCCAGTTGGTGTGCCCCCTGCCGCGACGAACATCCCCTGCTCATGCAGCTGGCGAAAGATGAAACGCTGAAAGCCAGAGGCCTGCGCATCGCGGGCCTGAATTACAAGGACGAGTCTGCGAACGCCAAACGCTTCCTGGACAGTCTTGGCAATCCCTACGAGATGATCGGCGCGGACCGCTCGGGCCGCGTGGGCATAGACTGGGGCGTCTACGGCGTGCCCGAAACCTTTGTTGTGAAAGGCGACGGCACGATAGCCTACAAATACATCGGGCCGATTTCGGAGCAGACGTTGAAGAGAGTGTTGTTGCCAGAGATCGAAAAGGCGTTGAAATAAATTCCGCCTCCGCCTCAAAAATGCTCTGGCGCCTTCGCAGCTTCTTCTTCCTTCAATTCGTATTTCATGATCAACCCGATCTGCGATAGCGCGAATACGACGGTCAGCGGCATGATCGCGAAAGTCTTGAAGCTCACCCAGAAATCAGTCGTTT
>CAMDKB010000175.1 GCA_945901195.1 Rhizobium sp. Q54 | reverse complement strand
CTTGCGAGATTGGGCCCACCAATGCTGATCAGCGGGAACTGGTATGACAGGATCCCGCGTGGCCGTTGTGATCCCAAAGATCTGGCATACAAGCTCAAGCGCTTCCTCTCGCTTGGCCTGGTTCGCCCGAAGCTTCCCATACAGGAAGGCTATATCGATCAATTCCACGGCTGTGGCGGAGTACTGGTCAAGCCTGACTGGTTCCCGCCAGAGGCATTCGATATTCCTGACGTGATCTGGACCGTCGATGACGTCTGGTTATCCGGGCACCTGGAAGTCGCCGGCTACCCGATCTGGATCTGTGAGGGCCTCAATCCCGGTTATTCGAGGGCTGACTGGTGTGATCCCTTGGGAAAATACAAGGAAGCGGGACACGGCAGGCATTCTGCGAACAAACTCGCGACCGATTACTTTCGCTCCAGATATGGAATTTGGCCAAGCAGCCGCCTGTAAAGCCAGCGCAAATCGCCTCCCGTGCGCCCTCGCACCGATCCGCCAGCCCGCGCTGCTAAAGGCATCCCATGCGCAAAACCATTTTCCCCCTCGTCCTGCTCGCCACGATCACCGCCGCAAATGCAGACACCCGCCCTCACCTCTGCGCTCGCGGCGAAGAAGCTGTCTTCGCCTGCGCGACCGGCGCAAAACTCGTTTCGCTTTGCGCCTCGCCGGATATCACTGCCAACAGCGGGACGTTGCGATACCTGTTTGGAACGCGCGCAAAAATAGAACTGGCCCACCCCGCCGCCGGCATCAGCCCGCGCGCTGCGTTTTCCCGTGGCGTTACCGGCGGTACAGCGGGCGGCGCGGATTTTCTGCGCTTTGGGCGAGAAGGCGTCACCTACACGCTGTTTTCCGATCATTACCGTGGCCGCGAACGCGACGGTCTGGTTGTAGAGCGCGGCGGCAAACGGATCACCGTCCTGATCTGCCGGGGCAGCGCACTCAATCCGGATAAAAACTGGGGTACGATCTATAACGCTGGCCTGCCTGACATTTCGCCAGATTTCGAAACACCCTGACAATTCATATATTTGTGTGAACTGACCCAGTTTTGCATCTTTCGGGAGCAGCTCAAGTTATGGCTGGAGACATCTCCCCAAACCGGCTAACGAAAAAAAGGGGGCATTTGCGGCAGACGAGATGACCATAACCCAACGTTTTTCCAGAATTCACGACGGGCAATACTACGTCCTGAAATCCCTGTTTGAGGCAATGGCGCTGCCCCGCCATGGGCGCGTCCTCGATATCGGCTGCGGCGGCGACAGCGGAAATCAGTCGACGATCTACCTCGCGGATTATTTCGAGAGCGTGATCGATGGACTCGAGCGCTTGTCCGACCGCGCGGATGACGTCCGAAAAGGATGACGAATTTGTGCGGCTTTCGATGGAAACTCTCCCGCACGCAGATTCAACTTTCCTGATCCATCCGCAATTCTATGAATGAACCGGGAGAGCCCGCGTCGATCCGGCTTCCACTTCGCCGGAAATCGCTATAGAGCGCAATTCAAACTATCTCCACCAGCTCACAAGAAACCGGTGTCACATGTCCAGAAAGCCTGCCCCACCTGCAATGTCCGGCCCGACTTTGCTCGGCCAGCACGCACCGCTGCCAGCCTCGCCCGAAGAAGCGCGGCTTGAGCGTGTACACAATCCGCACACCGACACGAACTACACCGCGCGCTTTACCGTACCAGAATTTACCTCGCTCTGCCCGGTCACCGGACAGCCCGACTTTGCCCATATCGTGATCGATTACGTGCCTGGCAAATGGCTGGTCGAATCCAAGTCTCTGAAACTTTATCTCGGTTCGTTTCGCAATCATGGCGCATTTCATGAAGATTGCACGGTCCGCATCGGCAAAGACCTCGCGGTTTTATTGACTCCTAAATGGCTTCGTATTGGCGGCTATTGGTATCCGCGCGGTGGCATGCCGATCGACGTATTCTGGCAGACAGGCAAGCTGCCTGCTGGCGTCTGGGCTCCCGATCAGGGGGTGCCGTCCTATCGCGGCAGGGGATAATTCGTTAGGTATGATCAACAAGTACGCGCACCGTTAGTCCAAAACGGCCCGCGTTTAAACGTTCCCTAACTCGAGCTGTAGTTTTCTCTTTCCCTGAGTTGTGGTGAGTTTGCGAGCCTTGGCCGACAAATTGGCGGGTGGAGTGAATGCGTATGGTTCCCGTAAGTTTTGATGATTGTATTGGCTGGCTGCATGAAGGGCAGTTCGGTCCAGACAATTCGGCTCGCGGCGTCGTGTTGATGAACCCGTTTGGCTTTGAAGAATTGTGCTCACGCAAAGCATTTGTTTTGTTGGCGCAAGCCCTGTCCGCTCGCGGGATCCCCGTGCTGCGTTTCGACTGGAGCGCCGCCGGCGACAGCCTTGGCGGCCCATTCGATTCACGTCAGGTCGAAAGATGGCGCGCCAATGCGCATGCTGCAATTGAAACCCTGAAGCGTCACGCCGGCGTCAGTGAAGTTGTACTGGTCGGCATGCGGCTGGGCGGACTCCTTGCCGCGGAAGCCGCCAGTGCCCGCACAGATGTCTCACGGCTCGTCCTGATCGCACCACCCGCAAGCGGCAAGGCCTGGCTGCGCGAAATCAGCGCCTTTGCGCGCCTGATGGCGTCGCCGGATGTGTCGGCAAAAAGTTTTGATGGACTCGAATGCGCCGGCTTTCGTCTCTCAAAAGAAACTGTCGACGACATCAAACAACTCAACTGGAGCAATCTGACAGCTTGTCCTGCGCCACAGGTCGATATCTTTGCTGCGCGCTCGCCAGCCCAGGATGATCCCTTGCCGCAACAACTCCAAGCCCTCGGGGCATCAATCTCAAACGGAATATTTGCTGGATATGACAGCTTGATGTGCGACCCGACCGCGTCGGAAGTTCCCCTTGGCACATTGACAGCGCTCGCGGCCCGGATTGCGGACAAGGCGCCGGTGTCGGAACGTGTTGCCGAGCCACACGCCTTCACGCCGATCTCGGGTTACGGATTTTCCGAAATGCCTGCGCGTATCGGCGAAAAGACTGTGATGGCGGGCATATTCTGCAATCCTCTCGAACGCACCGAGCGAAGCGAAGCGGTGATCCTGCTCAATGCCGGAGCCATTCATCACGGAGGTTGGGGCCGGATGCATGTCGATCTGGCGCGCCGCCTTGCCCGCCATGGGATCGCCAGTCTGCGCCTCGATCTGCCCGGCATCGGCGATAGCGCAAGCCTTTCCGATCCACAGGTTGCTTCGCTCTACTCACGCAAGATGACATCGGAAGTGACCCAGGCCATCGGCTGGCTCAAGGATCGAGGCTACCGCCGCATCACACTGGCGGGCGCATGTAGCGGCGCTTATCAGGCATTTCACGCTGCCATCGCAGATGAGCGAGTCGATCAGCTCGTCTTGCTGAACCAGTTGTGCTTTGTCTGGGGGAAAAGCTATTCGATCCAGTTCAATGCGTGGCAGGCCACCAAGTCGCGCGCGATGCAAGTGCAACTGGCAGGTGATGATAGCGAAAATTCGCTTGCCGCTGCACGCTCACTGGCGCGCCTGCTGCCCATCGCGCGCAAAGCGGCAAAGACGTCGATCTCCGCGCTGATGTCGCTGCAAACAATGGCTGCCAATGCTCTGGCCAGGGAAAACCCTGTCGAAGCCGCATTCGCGAACCTGTCAGCACGGGGAACGCGCATCCTCCTGGCGTTTAGTGAAGGCGACGCGGGGCTTTCCGAACTTGAACGCCACCTCGGTCCTGAAGGTGAAAACGCAACATCACTGCCGGGCGTTGAAAAAATCATCATCGAAAACGCAGATCATTTGCTGACGTCAGTGCAGTCGCGCGAAGTATATGGCGACCGGCTGGTAGCATTCCTGGATGCTTCGCAAACGCAGACACTAACTCGGGACCGGCCATTGTGGGAAACCGTATCGGCTGGCGCAGCGTAACTGAAGACTATGAGAAGCCTGTGTGTCTCCTGGGAAAAATGCCCGCATCCTATAAGTCTTCAAGCCGTCAGGGTTAGCTCGGACAAACGCTCTCGATGGATCACGCGCTTCTGTAAAGCGCTGCGATCAATATGAGAAAATTGCGGTCAAAATCGAAATGGCAAATTCAATCAGACTTTAGCGCTGGCCATGCTCCTGAATCCCCGGGCACCCACAATGGCCTCTCTCAAAGCAAATTCGCTCCCCCTTGCCTTCCGCTCTCCTCCCGTGTGAACCTGTGCCATACAAAGCATGCGGGAGGACAATATGCAGCGGACCAAGCCACCATTTCGCGCCGACCACGTTGGCTCTTTCCTCCGGCCTGCTGAACTGAAAGCGGCGCGGGAGAAAAGATCGCGCGAGGAAATCACGGCCTTCGAACTCAAGTCCATCGAGGACCGCGAAATCGAGAAGCTGATCCGCAAGCAGGAAGAGATTGGCCTGCAGGCTGTGACCGACGGAGAATTCCGCCGCAGCTGGTGGCATCTGGATTTCCTCGAGGGGCTCGACGGTCTTGAAGGCTATGAAATGCAGCAGGGCGTTGCTTTTGCCGGCATGAACACGCGAGCCTGGGGCGTCCATGCCACAGGCAAGATCGGCTTCACCGATCATCCCATGATCGAGCATTTCCGGTTCGTACAATCGCATTCCCGTGCGATGCCGAAAATGTGCATCCCGTCGCCCTCATCGCTGTTTGGCCGCACTGGACGCACCGCAGTGCCGGAAAATATTTATCCCAATCTCGACAATTTCTTCGCAGACATGGGCGCAGCCTACGCCAAGGCCGTGCGCGCTTTTGCCGACGCGGGCTGCCGCTATCTGCAACTCGATGAAGTCTTCATCGCCATGCTCTGCGATCCCCAATATCGCGCCCAGTGGAAAGAACGCGGATTTGAGCCTGATGCATTGGGCCGCATTTATGGAGAACTCATCAACAAGGCGATGTCGGATATCCCTGATGACATGACGATCACCATGCATTTGTGCCGTGGCAATTACCGCTCAACATTCATGGGCGCGGGCGGCTATGAAGCAGTGCAGGACATCTTGTTCAAACACATCAAGGTGCATGGCTATTTCATGGAATATGATAGTGATCGTGCAGGCGGCTTCGAGCCTTTGAAGCTTGTACCAAAGGACCGCAGCATCGTGCTGGGCCTCGTGACTTCAAAAACGGGCGCATTGGAGTCTGCGGACGAAATCAAACGCCGAATCGAGGAAGCGGCAAAATACATACCACTCGAACAGCTTTGCCTCTCCTCCCAATGTGGGTTTGCTTCCACCGAAGACGGCAATACGCTGACTGAGGCCGAGCAATGGGCGAAACTTGAGATGATTGTGGATGTCGCAAAACAGGTCTGGGGCTGAGTTAATCAGCCACGCTGTACCCTCGTAACGCCCCTTCACTGATCACACGCGCAATCACGCCATTGGCTTTGGCTTCGGTGACAAACTCGCTTGCAAAAGCCAGCAAGTCCGGACGTTCCTTCTTGATGGCTATGCCAACCTTGTTCACACCAAAGGCTTCATCCAGCACTCGAGATCCCGGCAACTTTTCGGAATAATCGAGCAATACATCGCGCGGTGATGCAAAGACATCAGCCCTGCCCTCAAGCAGAACGGCAAAAGCCTCCTCCGGCAATTCAGCGCGGACGATGGTGGCCTGCTTGATTTGCCGCTTGAGAGCGAGCGCCGAAGCGTGATTATCCATGATGACAATGCGCGTGCCGGGTTTGTCTGCATCGGCAATTTTGGCAATCATCGAACCAGCAGGCACAAGGTAGGTATAATCGAATTGAAACATCGGCGGTGTGAAATCAACTTTCGCCAGCCGTCCGGGTTCTATGCCAAAGAACGCCAGATCAATCTCTCCGCAAACCAAAGCATCCATCACACTTGAGGGCGTTGGATATCCGGCTGTTTCAGCCTTGACCACAAGTCGCTCCGCCAGCAACTGCGTCATGATCATGCCAACATGGCCAGTGCCGTGGCCCTGCATTTTGCCGGACGTCGCGTCAGTGGAATATTGCGGCAGGAACAGCGCAGAGCGCAGGAGTCCCCGCTTGCTCAGATCGTCAACACCAGCCATTTGTGGACTCCTATCAGAGTGCCAACTTAGCAAGCGCATCGAACTTCATCAACTGCCGCAGCAAGCCTTCGAACTCTTCCAGAGGCACTTGATTGGGACCATCTGAAAACGCGTTGGCCGGATCATCATGCGTTTCAATGAAGACCCCAGCTACGCCCACTGCTACTGCGGCCCGCGCCAGCACTGGCACAAATCTGCGCTCACCACCCGAGGATGTGCCCTGCCCGCCCGGCTGTTGAACGGAATGCGTAGCATCGAAAATGACAGGCGCGCCAGTTTGTTCAGCCATGATCGGCAGGCAACGCATGTCTGAAACCAGCGTGTTGTAGCCAAAACTCGCGCCACGTTCGGTGAGCATGACATTGGCATTGCCTGACGCGGTGACCTTTGCGGCGACATTCTTCATGTCCCAGGGTGCGAGAAACTGGCCCTTCTTCACATTGACAACGCGACCGGTCTTTGCGGCTGCAATCAGCAGGTCAGTCTGGCGGCACAGAAAAGCTGGAATCTGCAAGATATCGACAACACCGGCCACGGCGGCGCAATGGGCATTTTCGTGCACATCGGTGACCACAGGCATGTTGAAGCGCTCCTTGATTTCCGCAAAAACAGGCATCGCCTCTTCAAGCCCCATGCCGCGCTTCCCGGTCAGGGAGGTTCTATTAGCCTTGTCAAAGGAAGACTTGTAGACGAGGCCGATGCCAAGGCGCTGCGAAATATCTTTTAGCGCAGCCGCCATTTTCAGCGCGTGCTCGCGGCTTTCCATCGCACACGGCCCCGCGATGATCGACAGCGGCAGCTTGTTGCCGAATTGAACGCGGCCCGCGCCCTCTCCTGCGGAAACAACAGCATTGGCTTGCATGAAAATTCCGATCTCTACTGACGCCGGTTGTTAAACTGCGGCTCTATGCGTGCAAGCGAACCGCCAGTCGCCTCGACCAGGCACCAATGGCTGGGTCTGGGACCATAGCCTTGCGGTTCGCGCCGGTCACATACCGGCCAGCTCTCGCGGCATTCATTCTCGTTAGTATAGGTGGGCCCGGAACGGGCGGCAATCGCAGCTGTCTGGCTAAAGGCATTGCTGCAGATACCTGCGCTGAAAGTCCTCGCACAATCGGCGGCGCTGGTCACAACCTGACCACCCTGGCAAACCGGCTGCAAAAACAGCCAGATCATGGCCGCAGCGCAAGCCGCAATCAAGCCGAAAACAACAACCTTCATAGGCCCTCAATCGACAATAACGTGCGGCAGAAATCGCGACCGGTCCGTGGTAATCAGCCCTCCGTCTTCACGCAAGCCCATTCCACAGGCTTCCTCGCCAACAATCCAGCTGCCGATCACGGGATAGCGGCCATCAAACTGCGGCAAAGGCGCCAGCGCCTGTCGGACATAACCCTCTTCGCCATAATTTCCGCCAGACCGCCCAATCACGTTCTCACCATCGACAAGGAGGATGTTGGCGCCTTCGCGCGAATAGATAGGCTTTTTCGCAAACCGGCTGCCCAGGGCTGATTTGGCGGGGTCTTCTTCAAAATAGGCCGGCAACAGATTGGGATGGTTGGGCGCAAGCTCCCAGAGGTAAGGCAGCAATCCCTTGTTGGAGAGGACGGCCTTCCAGGGCGGTTCCACAAAGCGAGTGCGCGCCATCGCGGGAGACTTGCCGAAGTCATCGGAAAACACCCACTCCCAAGGATAGAGCTTGAACATCCATTCAATCGGGCGGTCAACCATATCTACAAAATGGCCATCGCTGCGCAAGCCTATCTGCTCCACGTTCAGCATGTCCGTGCCGTGACCGGCCTGCATGGCGCAGTCGGCGATATAGGCGATTGTTCCCTTGTCTTCTTCCGATCCATCCAGGCAAGCCAGGTGAAGAAATTGCCGGGGCGACATGGCCTTCAGACGTGTGATCAGCTTTTCGTGGATGGAATTGAACTGGTCGGCTTTTTCCGGCAGCACTTTCCGGGCGATATTGTCTTCCAGCCAGACCCATTGAAACACCGCAGCCTCGTAAAGCGATGTCGGCGTGTCGGCATTGTATTCCAGCAATTTGGCCGGCGCCTTGCCCTCATAGGCAAAATCAAAACGGCCATAGAGAGTGGGATCGCCGCGCTTCCAGCTTTCTGAGATCAGGTTCCATTGCTGTTGCGGGATCAGCAATTGCTCTAGAATTTCAGAGCTTCCAACAGCGCGGCTGGCAAATTCCATGCAGAGCTGCGCCAGTTCAACGCTTGGCGCTTCGATATCTTCCTCGATTTGGCGCAACGAGAACTCGTAATATGTTTCATCATCCCAATAGGGCTCCCCCCCGATCGAATGAAACTTGAAGCCCAGTTCTTCAGTACGGGCGAGAAAATTGGGGCGCTGGCTGCATTTTTTTCGCCGCATGGCGTTCTCCCGCATAGCGATCAAAAGTCTGCGCAATCACATCGCTGCAGATGATTGCATGGATAATACCACGCCGGGATTCGCGCCAGCAGGTTTTTACCGGATTGCTAGGGAACTGGAACTGTTCCTGGCCAGCGCGAACGCGCCCCCACTTTCAATTGACATTGAGTCAATCGAACCACCCCTGGAACTAACCGCCTGATTTGCCAATTCCGGCCGAACGCGCGGTTGTACCCATGCCGCCACGCTTGGTCGCGTTATTTGCCGCGGGAGCTGCGGTTGCCGGTGCAACGGCTGGTGCAGGCGAAAGAGCGGACGCCGGCATTGCGGCTCTTGAAGCGGCTGCGGCGGCGGCGCCGCCTGCTGCTGCGGCTGCGGCTGCTGCTGCCGCTGGAGCCGCCGATAACGCAGGAATGACAAGCAGGGTCCGGCTGGAAGACGCGCTCTTGTTGCTCTTGTCCGCACTCTCGGCCGGCTCTTTCGGCTGAACTTCCGCAACGCAGGGGAATCGGGTGAATAAAAATTCTCACGCGGCAACGAGGCTGGCGAGGTAGTCGTCGTCCCATCCG
>CAMDKB010000174.1 GCA_945901195.1 Rhizobium sp. Q54 | reverse complement strand
TGCGCCTGGCCAATGGCATCCTCACCCATTGGCAGATGGAAGCTGTAGCCTCTATCGCCGAAAAACTGGCTGGCGGGTATGCCCATGTGACTACGCGGGCCAATCTGCAATTACGCGAGATCAAACCCGAAAATGGCGCGGAGGTTCTGGAGCAGCTTTTGCGCGCGGGCATTGTTTCAAAGGGCTCGGGCGCGGACAATATCCGCAACGTCACGGGTTCGGCGACGGCCGGCATAGACCCGCAGGAATTGCTGGATACACGTGCAGCCGCCAATGACTGGCATAATCATATTCTCAATGCGCGCGCGATGTATGGCCTGCCGCGCAAATTCAATGTCGCCTTTGATGGTGGCGGGCGCGTCGCGACGCTTGAAGACACAAATGATATCGGCTTTCAGGCTGTCGAGGTGAGCGACGGCAGCGGGCTTGACGCTGGCCTTTACTGGCGTCTGGCGCTGGGCGGCATCACCGGCCACAAGGACCTTGCGCGAGATACCGGCGTTGTGTTGCCGCTTGCAGATTCAACCGCAGTGGCAGACGCCATCGTGCGGGTGTTCATCGATCATGGCGATCGCACCAATCGCAACAAGGCACGGCTGAAATACGTGCTGGACGCGATGGGTTTTGAAAAGTTTCTTGGTCTTGTGGAAGAAAAGCTCGGGCGCAAGCTGGCGCGGATCGACGCGGCTTTCGTCAAGGCGCGGCCAGCGGTTGACCGTCTCGCGCACATCGGGGTTCACAAGCAGAAGCAGGCCGGGCTCAACTGGATTGGCGTGTGGACGCCGCTCGGCAAGATGTTGCCTGAACAGATGCGGGCGCTTGCGCGCGCGGCGTGCGAATGTGGCGATGGCGATATTCGCCTGACAGTATGGCAGAACCTGCTCATTTCCGGCGTGTCCGATGACAAGATCGATGCAGCGCGCGCGCTGATAGAGGGTGCGGGCCTAAAGATTGAAGTTTCCAACGTGCGCGCAGGCCTTGTCGCGTGCACGGGCAACAAGGGGTGCAAATTCGCTGCGTCCGATACGAAAGGACATGCGCTGGACATTGCTGACCATCTGGACGGCAAGCTGACGCTGGACGGGCCGATCAATATTCACCTGACCGGGTGCCATCATTCCTGCGCGCAACACTACATCGGCGATATCGGATTGATTGCCGCCAAGATCGCTGTTCCCGGCAGCGAGGATGAGGTGGAAGGCTATCACATCCACGCGGGCGGGGGCTATGCGGAGCAGGGCTCTATCGGACGGCTGATCCTGCCGGACGTGACTGCGAAAGACACGCCAGCGCGTATTGAATCCCTGCTGCGCGCCTACGTGACACATCGGGAAGGTCCGGGCGAAAGCTTTCACGCATTTGCGGCCCGGCACGAAGCAGACGCACTCGGGAAATTTGCGCAAGAGGTCGCTGCATGACTGCGCACGTCATGGTTCCCCCTGTTATCGTCGTGCCGGAAACAGCACCCTTTTCGCCCGAACAGCGCGCCTGGCTGTCAGGTTTTCTAGCGGCCGCCGTGACGCCGGACCTGTTCGGCGGCGGTGCAGTTCCAGTGGACGCGCCGTCGGCTGCGACCGGTTCTTCCGCGAGCGGAACCATTGCGCTTGCAAACAATGATGAGGCGCCTTGGCACGATCCGGCCATGCCGATTGATGAGCGGATGAAACTTGCCGACAGCCAGCCGCTCGCGCCGCGCCTTATGGCCGCCATGGCGCAACAGGATTGCGGTCAGTGTGGCTACAATTGCGCCGACTATGCCAATGCGCTGCTTGAAAAAAAGGAAGAGCGTCTCAATCTCTGCGCACCCGGCGGCAAGGAAACCGCGCGCATGCTGAAGGCGCTGGCAGAAGAGATAGGCGCTGACACATCGCCGCCGTCTGCATCAGTCATGGTTGAGGCGCAACCTGCGGGAACACCTGGCACATCGCGGGAAACGGCTGTGCCTGCGCGGTTTCTGAACCGCCGAAAACTGAATGCCGAGGGGTCTGAGAAAGACACATGGCATATCGACTTCGATCTGTCGCAATCGGGGCTTGATTACACCGTGGGCGATTCTTTCGGCATTTTTCCGCGAAACGAATTGGGCCTCGTCGATCAGATCATCGCCATGCTCGGCGCATCGCACGTCACCGAAATGCGGGGCCGCACGTTACGTGAGGTGCTGCGGGACGATGTCTCGCTGGGGCTTGCGCCAGATTCACTCTTCGAATTGTTGTCTTTCATCACCGGCGGCAAGTTGCGTGAAAAGGCGCGGGCACTGGCGCATGGGGATGATCCCGATGGCGACGCCGCCACGCTTGACGTGCTGGCGGTTCTGCAGAAGTTCACGGGCGTCCGGCCTCATCCCGAGGCGTTTGTCGATGCGTTGGAGCCGATGCAGCCGCGTCTCTATTCCATTTCGTCGTCACCCAGGGCAGCCCTCGGGCAGCTTTCGCTGACTGTTGATGCGGTTCGCTATGTGATAGGCAAACGCAAGCGGCAGGGTGTCGCCTCTACGTTTCTCGCCGACCGGATTTGGCCAGGCGAAGCACTCAAGGTGTACGTACAGAAAGCGCATAATTTTGCGTTGCCAGCCGATCCCAATATTCCCATCATCATGATTGGACCGGGGACAGGGGTAGCGCCGTTCCGGGCCTTTTTGCAGGAGAGGCAGGCAAGCAATGCCCCCGGCAAAAACTGGCTGTTCTTTGGCCATCAGCGGCAGATGAGCGATTTTTTTTACAAGGAGGAGTTAGACGCCCTGCAATCCCAGGGGGTGCTCACGCGCCTTTCGCTGGCATGGTCGCGAGACGGGGTGCAGAAATTCTACGTTCAGGATCGCATGCGCGAGGTCGGGTCGGCGCTCTGGCAATGGCTGGCGGAAGGCGCGCATTTCTATATCTGTGGCGACGCCAAGCGCATGGCCAAAGATGTTGAAGCAGCGCTTGTCGATATCGTGTCCCGGCACGGAGCGCGTTCTACGGAAGAAGCGATCGCGTATGTGAGCGCTTTGAAGAAGTCGAGACGCTATCAAGCCGACGTTTACTGACGTTTCAGCTTTGTATTGGCAGCTCAGACGGCGCAAAAAACCTGCCGCTATCAGTGCACTTGATTGCATCCGTTCTATCCTCTAGGCCTGATAAAGAAAACGGGACGGCCTGTACCGTCTTGCAAAACAGGGGAGGACATCATGCGCGCCTATCAACTGCCGGGACCCACTGGCGTCGATTCACTCAAGGCTGTCGAACTTCCCATGCCCAAGCCCGGCCGTGGTCAGGTGCTGGTGAAGGTTCATTCCTGTTCGCTGAACTATCGTGATCTGGCCATCGCGTCTGGAGCATACCGGCAGGGCTCGAAGCCCGATCTCATCCCATTGTCTGATGGTGCGGGCGAAGTGGTGGAATTCGGCGCCGGTGTCACCCGTTTTAAGGCAGGCGACAAGGTCGCAAGCTGCTTCTTCCAGCGCTGGATTGGCGGCGAGGCCGGGGCTAGCGCCGCGCCGAGCGCGCTGGGCGGGGCCATAGACGGCATGCTGGTCGAGTATGTTGTACTTGAAGAAGGCGGCGTTGTGCAAATCCCCGCACATCTGAATTATGATGAAGCCGCTACGCTGCCGTGCGCCGCCGTCACGGCCTGGCATGCGTTGATGGTTCACGGTGGGCTGATTGCGGGCAAGACGATCCTTGTGCAGGGGACAGGCGGCGTCTCGATCTTTGGGCTGCAGATTGCCAGGATGATGGGCGCAAATATCATTGCGACTTCATCGAGCGACGCCAAATTGCAGCGCGCCAAAGCCATGGGCGCAACACACACGATCAACTACAAGACAACGCCTGATTGGGACAAGGCCGCCATGGAACTGACGGGCGGTGTGGGCGTCGATCAGGTTGTGGAAGTGGGCGGCGCAGGTACGTTCGCCAAATCCATCGGGGCCATCAAGCCAGGCGGCAAGGTCAGCATGATCGGCGTGCTTTCGGGCGGCGCAGAAATCAACCCTATGATGATCATGGCCAAGCGCGCCAATATTCAGGGTATTTCGGTCGGTTCGACACAGATGTTCGAGGCGCTGAATGCGGCGATCTCAGCCAATGGCGTCAAGCCGGTAATCGACAAGACCTTCAGCTTCGATGAAACGAAAGCAGCCTTCGCGCATCTCAAGGGCGCGAGCCATTTCGGCAAGGTTGTTATCAAAGTGGCGCAGTGAGGGTCGCGAGCGTGAGCAATTCCACTGCGGGTCATCTGCGCATAGCCGTCGATATCGGCGGCACCTTCACTGATCTTGCGGCCTTCGACGAAGCCGGGCGCAAGATCAGTTTTGGCAAGGCGCTATCGACGCATCACCATCTTGTCGAGGGCATCGAGAGCACTGTGGAGGGTGCTGGCGTCTCGTTCAAGGATGCGCGCCTGTTCCTGCATGGATCGACCATCGCCATCAACACACTGCTGGAGCGGACTGGCGCGGATACCGCATTGCTGATCACGCAGGGGTTTCGCGATATTTATGAGATCGGCCGTATCAACAGGCCAGACGCCTACAATCTTTTCTTCAAGAAGCATGATCCGCTGGTGCGGCGCTCCTCCCGTTACGAAGTGAAGGAACGCCTTCGCGCCGACGGAAATGTGCATCGCGAACTCGATGAAACCCATGTCGAGCAATTGGCCGATGAGCTCTTGGCGCGCGGCATCGAGGCAGTCGCAATCCTGCTCCTTCACTCCTATCGCAATCCTGCACATGAATTGCGGGTGAAAGAAATTATCCAGAAGAAACTGCCCAAGGCCTTTGTGACCGCGTCGCACGAACTCACACAGGAATATCGCGAATTCGAGCGCGCCTCGACTGTCGCCGCCAACGCTTATATCGGCCCGCGCGTCGAAAAGTATCTTGGTGAGATCGAGACATATCTCAAGAGACTGGACTTTCTCGGCACGTTTTATGCGGTGCAATCGAATGGCGGATTATTCCCGGTTTCCGATGCGCGCGTGGAATGCGTGCGCATTCTGGAATCAGGGCCTGCAGCCGGCGTTATCGGCACGCAGGCGATTTGTGCGGAACTGGGTCTGTCAGACGCTATCGCCTTCGACATGGGCGGCACGACGGCAAAAGCCGGGGTGATCTACAACGGCAAGCCGCTGACATCTTCGAGCGCGCTCATCGGCGGATATGACCGGGCACTGCCCATTCAAGTGCCCATGATGGACATCTTTGAAGTGGGCACCGGCGGTGGATCGATTGCGCGACTGGTTGAAGGCAATGCGTTGCGCGTGGGGCCGCAGAGCGCGGGCTCCCAGCCCGGCCCGGCGTGTTACGGCCAAGGCGGACAGAATCCGACGGTTACTGACGCCAACCTTCTGCTTGGTCGCCTCGATCCCGCACATTTTCTCGGCGGGCAGATGAAGCTCGATGTGGCCGCTGCCGAAAAGGTCATGCAGGATAAAATCGCAGGGCCGCTTGGCATTTCTGTCACGCAGGCTGCCGAAGGCATCGTTCGCATTGCTGCTACAGCGATGTCGTATGCCGTCAAGGGAGTCACCACCGAGCGCGGACTTGATGCGGGCGCCTTTTCGATGGTGGTTTATGGCGGGGCAGGGCCGCTGCACGCTTCAGCCATTGCGCGGGAGCTTGGCATCCGCCGTGTACTGGTGCCCTCATCGCCGGGGCATTTTTCTGCCTATGGCATGCTGTTCAGTGATCTGCGTTACGATTACGTGCGCTCCTGTTTCGAACGGCTCGCGACGGTTTCCTTCGACAGGATTGAGGCGCTCTATCAGGAAATGGAGGAGCGCGGGCGCGCCGCCATCGCCAAATCCGCGGTCGAGCCTGATAGCATTGTCATTTCCCGGGCTGCCGACATGCGATATGTCGGGCAGGAGCATGCCGTTTCCGTCGATCTGGACAACGCCATTTTTGAGCGCGCGGATCGGGGAGCGATCAAGAGCGCGTTTGATGCCGTGCATCTCCAGCGCTACGGCACGTCGGCCCCCAACGAGCCCTCCGATCTGGTTTCCCTGCGTGTCACTGTCGCTGGCCTGATGAGCAAGCCGCCGCGCGAAAAGCTGGCGATGAGCGGCGAGAAACTCTCAACGGAGGCATTGCTTGCGCCGCGAAAGGTCTGTTTCAGTGCGCAGGCCGGGTTTGTCGATACGCCGATTTACCTGCGTGACAAATTGCAGGCTGGAAACCGCATTCATGGCCCGGCGCTGATTGAGGAACATGCATCCACGACAATTCTGATGCCTGACGATCTGCTGGTAGTCGATGCGTTCGGCAATCTCGATATATCCGTGGGAGGTGGCAAATGAGCGACAAAGCGGCGAAGGCCGATCCCATCACAGTTGAAATCGTGCGCAATGGCGTTCTCTCCGTGACCGAGGAGATGAAAACCAATCTCATGCGTACGGCCTATAACATGATCATTTATGAAGCGCTGGACTTCACAGTCGGGCTCTTCACAGCGACCGGCGAGACGGTTTCTATTGGGCTGGGCCTGCCAATGTTCATTCGTGGCATGTCAGAAACGGTGAAGGCGAAACTCGCCAAGATCGGCGCTGAGAATATGCAGCCGGGCGATATTCTCATCACCAACGATTCCTATACGACAGGCAGCCATCTCAACCACGTCACCCTATCGCTGCCGATCTTCCACGAAGGCAAGCTGATCGCCTTTACCTGTTGCATGGCGCACTGGCTCGATATCGGCGGCTCCATCGGCCAGGTGACCACGGACATCTATTCTGAAGGCCTGCAGATCCCGATCATGAAATTGCAGCGCGCCGGCGTGCTCAACGAGGACCTCGTCGATCTCATCAAAATGAACGTGCGACTGCCCGATACAGCGTGGGGCGACCTGCGCGCGCAGATCACTGCGGTGACATCGGGCGAACGGGCGTTCCGCAGTATCGTCAATCGCTATGGTTGCGATGATGTGTTGAACTCCATTGCCGCGATCATGGATCAGACCGAGGCCGAGGCACGGGCCAATACGCGCACCATTCCCGATGGCGTCTATGAAGCGGAAAGTTTCATGGATGACGACGGCATCGATATCGGTACCCGTATTCCCATCAAGGTGAAGGTCACTGTCGCGGGTGACGAGATGACCATCGATCTCAGCGAAGTCAGCCGGCAGGTGCGCGGTTTCTACAATTCGGGCATCACTACAGGGTTTGCCTGCGCGCAAGTGGCCTATAAATGCCTGACGACCGGGACGACCTATCCGGTCAATGATGGTTCATTTCGCTCGCTCAATGTCATCATGCCACCGGGTCGCGTCATCAGTGCTACACGGCCCGCGCCCATGCGCTGGTGGATGACTTTCCCAATGACGGTCATCGACACAATCTTCAAGGCGCTCGCGCCGGCCATCCCGGATCGGGTCATTGCGGGTCACCATGCCGATCTCGTGACGACGACCCTGCATGGCATCAATCCGCTGGACGGCAGGTTCTTCATCGCAGCTGTGGGACCGCTGGGCGGCGGCTGGGGCGCGAAGTCAACCGAAGATGGCGTGGGAGTCACGGTCTGCATCAATGATGGCGATACGCATAATTCGCCAAGCGAGCAGATCGAGACGAAATACCCGATCCTCGTGGAAAAATACGAGCTGCGGCAGGACAGTGGCGGCGCGGGCCGCCATCGCGGCGGGCTGGGGGCTGAATGCGTTGTTCAGGCGCTTGCGCCCATCGCGTTCAACAGCACCATCGAGCGTGTCCATTGCAAGCCCTGGGGGCTTGATGGCGGCCTTGCAGGCGATGGCAATCTGATTGATGTCCGCGTCAACGGGGAATGGCGAGGCAAACTGCCGAACGCCAAGATGTTTACAGAACGGATCCGGCCGGGCGATGCCTTCATGGTTCGCTCGGGTGGTGGCGGCGGTTTTGGCGCGCCCGTCGAGCGGCCGGCGGATCAGGTCGTGTTCGACGTGATCGAAGGCTATGTCAGCGCGCAAGCAGCAGAACGCGACTATGGCGTCATTCTGGACGCGAGCGGCAAGACACTCGATGCGGCAGCTACCGAAGCTCGGCGTCAATCAATCACGAAACCCAAAGCAGCGGAATAAACAGGAGCGGCAATCATGACCAATTACGGCATTCTCACTTTCAAATCGGCTGAAGGCCCGCGCGCCGGCATTTGCGTTGGCGACAAGGTTGCTGATGCAGCCAAGGCGACGGGTCAGGCGTCTGACGCTTCGGTGCAGGGCATTCTGGATGACTGGAAAGCGGCGCAGGGTCGCCTTTCAGCAGCGGCGGACAAGATTGCATCAGGCAGCGTTCCGACGCTTGCGATGTCTTCGCTGCATTTTCTCGCTCCCGTGCACTGGCCCGTCACGATCTATTGCGCTGGCGCAAATTATTCCGATCACGTTGCGCGCATGGCCGCCAAACAGGGCATAAAGCCCGATGCCAACCCGAAGGAAGCTGGCCTCAAGCCGTGGCATTTCATCAAGCCCTCGCGCAACGCCATCGGCCACAACGAGGAGATTTCCGTGGTTGCCGGTTCGCTCGACTGGGAAATAGAACTGGCTGCTGTCATCGGCATTCTCGCCCGCAATGTCTCGGTGGCTGACGCGCTTAATTATGTCGCTGGCTATACGGTCGCCAATGACGTTTCCGCCCGAGATCTCGGCCGCCGCAATGGCATGGCCGACACCTCGCCATTCAAATGGGACTGGATCGGGCAGAAGTGCTTTGATGGTTCTTGCCCGATGGGCCCGGCCATCATCCCGGCCTCACAGGTCGGCGATCCCATGAAGCTCAAGCTGCAATTGTTCGTCAATGATCAGCTGAAGCAGGATTCCAACACTTCGATGATGATCTTCAACATCGCCGATCAGATTGCCCATCTGTCCACACGCAACACCTTGCACCCCGGCGATGTCATCTGCACCGGCACGCCGTGCGGTGTCGGGGCCGAAGAGGGCACCTTCCTGAAGGCAGGCGATGTCATGCGCGTTGAAATCGAGAAGGTGGGTGTACTCATCAATCGCGTGAAGAGCACGACATCGAATTGAGCGAATGTCTAATTGAGAGAATATCATCCCGCAAAATGCG
>CAMDKB010000173.1 GCA_945901195.1 Rhizobium sp. Q54 | reverse complement strand
TTCAGGAAGGCTCCCCATGAATCACGCTTTCACTGATTTGCGAATCCCTTAAATGACGACAGGCCCTAGAATGACTTCACTGAATAGGCTGTGTTTAAATCACGGCCATTTCAATAGCGGAGTCCATCCCAGCATGCATACCCTTTCCGGGTATTGGCAGGCAATCTCAAATCGACCCGCGTTTGGGATGTTACAGAATTGACAAGACGCCGATAACTGGACAAGACAGAAAAATGCGGATGGCCATCTATTATCTGCCCCGACGAGACAGCGCGCTCTGGCGCTTTGGCAGCGCTTTCCTGGGCTATGATGCGATTACCGGCGCCCCTTGCGAGCAGACCGGACTCGCCGGCATTGACGCGGGGCAGATCAAAGCCTGGACCGGAGAACCAAGACTTTATGGTTTTCATGCAACGCTGAAAGCGCCGTTTCGACTCGCCGATGGCCTTGATGCAGAGGCCTTATGCACGGCGGCTGCAAAATTTTGCGCCCGCGAAAGGCCGGTATCCCTAGGCGTCCTGGCGCCTGATTGCCTCGGCTCTTTCATCGCCTTGAAGCCGGTCCAACACTGTTCGGACCTCGCGTCACTTGCCGCGCGTTGCGTCGAATATTTCGACACATTCCGTGCTCCCATGAATGAAGCTGAACGGGCTCGGCGGCTACAATCGAAGCTCACGCCCCGGCAGATCGAATTGATGGATCTCTGGGGTTATCCCTATGTTTTCGACGAATTCCGATTCCACATGAGCCTGACAGGGCCGTTGCCTGCGGACGTGCGCACGCCAATGCTCGCCGCGACTGAGCAATGCTTCGCGCCAATATCTGAGCCTGTCATTGTCGATTCCATCTGCGTCTGCGAACAGACAATTCCAAATCGCCCGTTCCGCCTGCTGCAGAGATTTGAATTGTGTGGCAGCGCTGTGCCTTCAGCCAACACGTAATGATCGCAAAAAAGCAATGAACTGGTTCGCCGCGGTCTCCAGCGCACCAGAATTGTCGATTACAAGTTCTGCCAAGCCGGGATCGAAGTCGGGCGGAGTACGCGCCAGCCGACCCACGATCTCCTGTGTGGTCTCGCGTGACCGCCCGGCAAGTCTTGCCGCCCTGACGTCAGGCGGCGCATCGATCAGCACAAGTTTGCAAGTGCGATAACGATTGCGGGCAGTTTCCATCGCAGTTCGTGACAGATTGGCGATCACCACACGGCCTGCCATGATCTCCTGGTCAGCCTGAGCAGGGATCGCATAGCGCAGTCCATGTGCATCCCAGGCCAGTGCGAAATTGCCGCTCGCTATCATTTTTGCGTATTGCGGCAGTGTGAGCGCATCATTGTCTTCATCCTGCCCCGCCGGACGTGTGACGTACCGGCGTGAGAACAAGAACGCGGGATCGCCAGCCAGCGCCTGTTTTGCCCGCTGGAGGATTGAATCCTTGCCCCCGCCACTCGGCCCCGCGACCGCAACGAAAACACCCGGACAGATATGCCGATCTGCGTCAGATGATACGTACTCCATCCCGATAGACCTCCCGCACGGCTGGGTAATCGCCCGCCACGCGGACGCGAACGAGATCGGCTGCCTGCCCGGCGGCAATGGCGCCGCGGTCCAAAATCCCGGCAGCGCGCGCCGGATTAAGGCTGACCGCGCATATGGCGCGTGGCAATCCATAGCCCTTGATCCGGCGGGCCAGATCGAAAGCGCCCATCAGCAAGCTGGCGGGCACATAATCAGATGACAGAATATCCAGCACGCCTTCGCGCGCAAGCGCCTCTGCCGCCACATTGCCCGAATGGGACCCCCCGCGCACGACATTTGGTGCGCCCATAAGCACGGCAATGCCCGCCTCGTGTGACAGGCATGCTGCCTCAACGGTGGTGGGGAACTCGGCCACCACAACCCGGTCGCCGGCGGATTCGCGCACATGCTCAGGTGTCGCATCGTCGTGACTGGCGATCGCGACGCCACGTTCGCGCGCCAGCCCAACAAGCGCATCGCGGTGAGCCTTGTAATTGGCGGCGTAGAGCTCGTGCTTGCGCGCCATCAAATCGTCGAGCTGGCCAGCGGCAAGGCCCGACTTGCCACCGTAATACGTCTTCCATGCATCGATGCTGACGAATTGCCGTGCGCCCGGCGTGTGGTCCATCAGTGAAATCAGATCAACGCGATGGCTGTCCATGACCGCCCGCGCGCCGTCGATGACGTCCTCAGCGCAAATTTCGCAACGTAGATGTGTGCGATGGGCCACACGCAGGAGCCTATCCTGCCGCGCCTGCGCGATTTCAGCCATGAGGCCGGGGACTTCGTGGCGGGCAGGCGCATAATCGGCATCGTTGCCGACGCGCAGGGAATCGAACACTGTCGTAATCCCGGACGCCGCGAGTTGAAAGTCATAGGCGATTATGGCTGCGCGGCGTGGCCAATCGACCTTGGGCCTCGGCTTGAGATGGCTTTCAAGATGATCGGTGTGTAGTTCCACAAGGCCCGGGATCAACAGATCGCCGCCAAGGTCTATGGCGGCGCCGGGCGCTGGCCCCTCGCCGAATGCCTCGATCTTGCCAGAAGAAACCGCGAGCCAGCCATGGATTTCCTGATTGGGCAGTACGATCCGGGCGTTTTCGAACATCGAACCTTCATGCATGTTGTTGGCTTCCTTGCGCGAAGGCGCGCACATCCACAATACGGCTGGCGGCGCGTGCCCGGATCTGGGGGTCGTGAAATATGCCGAGGATGGCGCTCCCGCGCGACTTGCATTCGTTAATGAGGTCGATCACCGCTCCGCTATTGGCCACGTCGAGCGAAGCAGTGGGTTCGTCTAAAAGCATGACGGGGCGATACGAAGCAAAGCCGCAGGCAATGTTCACGCGCTGCTGTTCGCCGCCGGAGAAGGTCGCAGGCGGCAGGCCCCAGAGGCGCTCGGGAAGATTGAGCCGGGACAGCAGTTCGCGCGCCCGTTCAAGCGCGGCTGGCGCAGGCATGCCTCCCTCGCGTGCACTCGCCGCCACTAAATCGAGGCAGGAAACACGGGGAATGACACGCAGAAACTGGCTGACATAGCCGAGCACATTCCGGCGCAAGCGCAGAATATCGCGCGGTCCGGAGGTCGTAATATCTGTCCAGCCGCCATTCTCGCGCAGGAGAATCTGGCCGCAATCGACCCGGTAATTGCCGAAAATCATTTTCAGGATCGAAGACTTGCCCGTACCCGATGGGCCGTCGAGTGCAACGCATTCACCCGCATCGACCCCGAGCGACACGCCAGCGACCACCGGCAGGCGCGCACCACCGCGCAAATGCAGCACGAAAGTCTTTTCAACGTTCTCAAGCCGGAGAACCCCGGCTCCGGTTTTGGCACCGCCATTCATGAGCTAAACCTGCAAGACTGAGGATACGAGCAATTGCGAATAGGGATGTGCCGGATCATCGAGTACTTGATCGGTGAGACCCGTTTCGACGATTTGCCCGTCCTTCATGATGGAGATGCGATGGGAAAGCAGGCGAGCCACGGCCAGGTCGTGAGTCACGATCACTGCGGCCAGCCTGTGTTCGGCCACCAGACCCCGCAGCAGGTCGAGCAGGCGGGCCTGCACAGACACATCAAGACCACCAGTCGGTTCATCCATAAAGACCAGACGGGGCTTGGTAACCATGTTCCGGGCGATCTGCAGGCGCTGACGCATGCCGCCGGAAAACACATCCGGCTTGTCATCAATGCGCCCCGTCTCGATCTCGACGCGCTGAAGCCACCCGGATGCTTCCTCGCGGATTGCCGCGTAATTGCGCCAGCCGATGGCCATAAGCCGCTCGCCCACATTACCTCCGGCTGAAACATTCATGCGCAGTCCATCTCTGGCGTCCTGACGCACAAATCCCCATTCCGTTCGCAGCAGATGGCGCCGGCGCGCCTCGGGCAGAGTGCGCAGATCGATGGGCGAACCATCCCTGCCGCGATAGACAAGGGTGCCGCTGGAAGGCTCGGCCTGAGTCGACAGCAGATTGAGCAAGGTCGATTTCCCCGAGCCAGATTCACCGGCGATGGCGAGAACCTCGCCCGGGTAGATCTCAATATCGATATTGTCACAGGCTACGCGGCTGCCGTAGAATTTGCTCAGACCTTGAGCAGAAAGGATCGGGCTCTCTTCGCCGGTCATGCCGCTGCGTCCTTCCCGGCAGCGTCTGTTTCGACCACGAAGCTCAGGCCGTGCCGGCGGAAGCCCAGCGAGTCGTAAAATGCATGCGCATCTGCGCGCTTGAGATTGGAGGACAAGGCCAGCTTGTAACAGCCCTGCGCGGCAGCCTGCCCACAGGCGTGATGCATCATGGCGCGTCCGATTCCCCTGCCGTGCAAAGCAGGATCAACTGCGACGCCTTCAACGATGGCAGAACGTGCACCCAGGTGCCCGAGGTTGTGCATCACCAGAAGCATATAGATACCTGCCGCGCCTTCCGCCGTCGAAGCCAGATAGGCGCGGTAGAATGGATAGTCCGCCATACTTAGGAAAATGGCACGCGCAGCGGCTTCATCCAGTACCTTTCCGTCATCATATCCGGGCTGGGCGTAAAGGCGCAGGATTTCGGGGATATCGTCTACCGATGCCTCGCGGATTGAGATCGTGCCGGTGCTGCTCATTGTGCCTCCCGGTCGCGGGCGTTTGCGCAATGGTCGGTGTCCGAACACACGAATATGCGCGCCCCATCGTCGCCAGTGACAATCTCATCCAGGAAAACGCCGCCGCTTCCGCAAAGCTCACAGCTCCCTGCAACGCGCGTGCGTTCGAATGGATGATCCTCGAAATCGAGGCTCACAACCTTTGTATAGGGTGGCACCGCATAAATGCGCTTCTCGCGCCCCGCGCCGAACAATTGCAACGCGGGGCAATCGTTCATCTTGGGATTGTCGAATTTCGGGGTTGGTGAGGGATCCATCACATAGCGGTCCGCGACTTTCACCGGATAGGCATAGGTCGTCGCGATCTGGCCGTGGCGCGCTATATCCTCGTACAACTTCACATGCATGACGCCGTAATCCTCCAGCGCGTGCATGCGCCGCGTCTCCGTTTCCCTCGGTTCGAGAAAGCGGAGGGGCTCGGGGATGGGCACCTGGAAAACAAGCACCTGCCCTTCCTTCAACGGAGCTTCGGGAATGCGATGACGCGTCTGTATGATAGACGCTTCCTCCGTTCGCGTTGTTGTCCGCACGCCTGCGGTTTTCTGGAAAAATCGGCGAATCGAGACCGCGTTGGTCGTGTCATCCGCGCCCTGATCGATGACCTTCAATACATCGTACCGGCCCAGAATTGCCGCTGTCACCTGCACTCCACCCGTGCCCCAGCCATAGGGCATCGGCATTTCACGGCTGGCAAAAGGAACCTGATAGCCGGGGATCGCGATGGCCTTCAGGATAGCCCGGCGGATCATCCGTTTGGTATGTTCGTCCAGATAGGCGAAGTTATATTCGGGCGCCGCGTTCATTCGGCGGCCTCGCGCAATGATACTCCGGCCGGCGTCTTCAGCGCCGCACGCTCGGCCTCCCATTCCGCCCGCAACTGGCGCAACAGAACCAGTTCGGACTGGAAATCCACGTAATGCGGTAGCTTCAGATGCTCGACAAAGCCTGTCGCCTGTACGTTGTCGCAATGGGAGAGCACGAATTCCTCATCCTGTGCCGGGGCGCCCGAGGCTTCACCCAGTTCGGCGGCGCGAAGCGAGCGATCCACAAGCGCCATCGACATAGCCTTGCGTTCGCTTTGTCCGAACACGCAGCCATAACCGCGCGTGAAGCGCGGGGCCTCATCGCCGCTGCCGTGAAACTGATTGACCATTTCGCATTCTGTGACGGTGATCGTCCCCAGCGGCACTTCAAAACCGAGTTCAGGTGGCGTGAAAAAAACTTCCACTTCGCCAATCCGGATTTCGCCCGCGAAAGGATGCGTGCGGCCGTAGCCACGCTGTGTCGAATAGGCGAGACCGAGCAAAAAGCCTTCGTCACCGCGCGCCAGCGCTTGCAGGCGTTGTTCTCGTGAGGCAGGAAACTCGAGCGGTGTGCGCGTCAAATCGTCAGCCGCGCCCACATCCCGATCTCGCGGCGATGTTTCGACGAGGCCATCGCGGTCCAGAAGTTCAAGAACGCGGGGCGTCTCAATACGCGCGCCATCTCCGCTACGGGCTGGCTCCCCGGGCGAGCCCTCGCCCATCAGCGCGGGATCAAGCAGCCTGTGTGTGTAGTCAAACGTCGGGCCCAGAATCTGGCCGCCCGGTAAATCTTTGAATACGGCTGATACACGGCGCCGAACGTCCATCGCGGAGGTATCAATCGGCACACTGTCGCCTAGCCGCGGCTGCGTCGTACGATAAGCACGCAACAGGAAAATCGCCTCGATCATATCGCCACGCGCTTGCTTGATTGCCAACGCCGCCAGTTCCGGATCGTAAAGTGAGCCCTCGCACATGACGCGCGCGACGCCCAGCGCGAGCTGGCTCGAGATTTGGCTGATCGTCAATTCAGGAATCGCTAGGTCACCACGCCGCTCACTGGCCAGCAAGCGATGGGCGTTGTCGATGGCTTGTTCGCCACCCTTGACCGCAACGTACATGTCAGTTCCCCTGCACGATAAGGCTACGTGGCAGCGCTGCGATAAGGCCTTGCGCAACGAACAAGATGTCTACCCCCAATGGAAAGCGCGCGCTGTTCTCCTGCCAGAGCGCCATAAAATCATCTGGTGCAGGCGCGAAGGAAAAGCTGCGCGGCTGGCGCAGGCCCGGTCCAGAAAAGCGCCAGGGCCCAACGCCAAAACATTCCACCTGCACAATCAGCGTGACGGCACGATCCGGATATTCGGGCTCGCCCTGGGAGAAGCTTTCGAGAGCAGCAAGACTGACACTTTCAGGAATCAGGGCGAAGGCAGCTTGCGCACGGTCTGCAACGATGGGAGCACCACACTGAAAGGCGATAAATTCGCGGACTTCTCCACAATCGCCGGCTCCACCCAGCCAGACCGGTGTGTCAAAGTCGGCAAGTGTCAGCAGTATTGCGGCTGCTTCTGCGCCCAGAGCGCCACAGCCGCTGTTGGGAGGCATGAATGGGTGCGGCTCGGCCGGGTGGGCCAGCGCATTCATGATTGCGCGAAAGCATTTCTGGGACTCATGAACGGGATCTGTGAAACCCCGACCGTCGCCTGCGGGCAAGTTCATGAATCCTCACCACGTACGAGGGTGAAGAAATCAACTTTCGTAGCGGCTGTTTCGGTGCGGCGCACAGCTGCCTCGCGTTCAAGCCGCCCGGTCACAGGCTCAACCAGAACTCGTTCAAGCAACGGGACGTTCGCAGCGTCCTGCCCAAGCGCATCCAGGATTGCGGCCAGCCGCGCACGTTCGCGGGAGCGTCCAAGCATGCATGCATGTCCTGTGATGCCTCCCTCCAGACGTACGGCGGCGCGCGTTACTGTCGCCTCGCCAATGTTGAAGGCATTCCCGGATCCTCCGGTTCTGGCTTGCATCATCACGAGCCCGGTTTGGGGCGGACGGATATCCACGGCGCACACCGCAGCCTCGAATGGCTGAACCGCTGCCTGCAATTCTGTTGCAGTCGCGTTCGCGCAGATTTTCATGAGACGCTGGCGCTCGCCGAGCGCAGATTGCGTATTTCCTGTCACCGAATTGCACCTCATCGCAGGCGCTATAGGGGTTGCGATTAACAGACGTATGACAGTAACGGCCACATTTGCGGATTGTCACATTATCGTCGCTTGTCCTTGGCTCCAGCGTCACTCCCCGGTGGCAAGTACGGTTCCAAAGAGGGTTTGGACGTGCGTGAAAAGGTTATTGAGATAGGCGGCGTATCGAAGTCGTTTCAGCGCGGAAAGCCCGTGCTGAAAGGCATCAATCTGGAAATCGCTCGCGGAGAAATGGTTGCGCTGATCGGAGCGTCCGGCTCCGGTAAATCGACGCTCATCCGCTCGCTCGGGGGGCTTGAACGCATTGACCGGCCCGAAGCTGACAAATCCGGCGAAGGATGCATTTCAATCTTTGGCAAGAACATGCAAAGCGCAGGTAGTATCGGGCCAGGCGCTAATGAACTGCGTTCGCAAATTGGCATCGTCTTTCAACAATTCAATCTGGTGCCAAGACTCTCTGTATTGACCAACGTCTGCATGGGCTTTCTTGGCTCAATGCCACGCTGGCGCGGTTCGCTCGCGATGTTTTCTGATGACGAAAAACGGCAGGCGATGATGGCCCTGCATCGCGTCGGGATCGCGGAGCAGGCATTGAAGCGTGGTTCGCAACTTTCCGGCGGACAACAGCAGCGCGCCGCGATCGCGCGTACACTTGTGCAGGGCGCACGCATTATCCTGGCCGACGAACCGATTGCCTCGCTCGATCCTGCATCCGCACGGCGGGTGATGGACATCCTTGCAGACATCAATACGACTGATGGCGTAACTGTATGCGTTTCGCTGCATCAGGTCGAATACGCTCTTAGTTATTGCCCGCGCACGATCGCATTACGCGCGGGCGAGGTCGTTTACGACGGACCGTCGAGCGCGCTTACCCCCGAATTTCTGGCTGAACTCTATGGCAAGGAGAGCGAGTCACTCTTCCTGCCGGGCATGCAAGGAGTTAATCCCGGCAGCGCACTTCCTACGGATTACATACCTTCCGGCGCGGCGTTCGCGCGCTCGTGAGGCAAGAGGTTCCGGACCTTGTCGTCCGGCGATAACGCGCCCCAGTGCGCCCAGACAAAAAATGGAGCAACACATGCGATCGGCAATAGCAGCAGGCCTCGTGGCGATGGCGTTCAGCGCAAGCGCGTTGCAAGCCCAGGAAGTGAACTTCGGCATCATTTCGACGGAAACGACGGCGAACCTGAAAACCGTCTGGGATCCCTTTCTGGCGGACATGAACCGCAGGACCGGCCTTCAGGTGCGCGGATTCTTTGCCTCTGACTATGCCGGTGTGATCGAGGCCATGCGCTTCAAGAAGGTCCAGATGGCCTGGTTCGGCAACAAGTCGGCGATGGAAGCCGTTGACAGGGCGGAAGGCGAAGTCTTTGCCCAGAGCGTCGATGCTGATGGCAATCCCGGC
>CAMDKB010000172.1 GCA_945901195.1 Rhizobium sp. Q54 | reverse complement strand
CGAAGCCCTGAGCCGGGACCCGCCGGACCTCGCAAAAAGGCTGCGCCCCGCTTAACATCGCCCAGGAACCTGGGCAGTTACGAATTTTCTTTGAATTTGTTGTTAATTTATCACAGCCGTTACACCAACTATGCGTTAGAAACGAGACTACGGCGTCAATTGTTTGCCGTTTTACTGGAGGCAATAAATGCAAAAATTACATCTGTTCACAACATCAGCTGCACTGGTCCTAGGTGGCGGCGCTATGGCCGCTGATCTGCCAGCTCGTGTCGGGGCGCCTGCTCCTGCCCCTATCTTCGCATCAGCATATAACTGGTCCGGGGCATATCTGGGTATAAGCGGTGGTATGACTTATGCTAGCGGCGAACATCAAGCGGGGCGTGACACCTTACCCTTTTGTTCCAATGATGCTGTTTGCTCCTCGCCAACTTCGTTCGGAGGCCTAGTCGGCTTGACTGCCGGGTATAATTGGCAAAATGGGAATTTTGTATATGGCATCGAAGGAGATGCTTCCTATGCATTTTCTAACCGCAGGTCTGATTCTGTCAATATTGAAACCAATCCGTTCGATCTGGGTCAGTCCAGTGTAAATGGCATCGGCACCATTCGCGGGCGCATGGGTCTGGCCATGGGCAATACACTTGCCTATGTAACTGCTGGTTTTGCGGGAATAAATCAAAAGCTCCAGTTTGCGGGCGGATACGCCGGCGGGAGCTCCAAGACCAATTGGGTCCCGGCGCTCGCAGTGGGCGGCGGTATCGAGCACGCTTTCAGCGATAATTGGACATTTAAGGCTGAAGGATTATATCTATATGCAAATAAAGGAAAAACCCTTCTCCTTGACCCGGCAATCGACAATAAGAAGTTCCGTGCTAACGCCTCCCAAGCCATTTTCCGTATTGGCCTGAATTACAAGTTTGGTGGCCCATCTCGCGGTGCAGTGATTGCTTCTTATTGATCGGATAGCCGTCACATATCTTCGGCGGCGGATCACACCAACTGCGAAAAACCCCTACCTATCGGCTGGGGTTTTTTGATTCCTCCCATAATTATGGGATAGCCCCGGCTGGTCGACCAGCCTGCGGTCAATCCGAAGTGGAACGTCGCAAAGTTCTAGCAGACTACGTAGATGATATGATCGTAGCGCCAGCAATTTTCGCTAGAACTGTAGAAATAGCTTTAAGGCACTCATCGAAAATGGAGCGTGCCATCACACAGCCGTTGTTAGGAGTGCGCCAATGCGTTCACAACTTTTGAAAGCAAGTAATCCCGGCGTATCATGCGAAAGAAAATAATAATCCCCTCCATGCAGTAACTCAATTGGACGCAGCATGAACATTTTCGACCCCTTTTTCTTTCAGGCGAGTCAATCTCCGAACAAACCCGCGTGTGCTTTTCCGGGCGGTTTTGTAACTTATGGAGAACTTGCAACAGCTGCCTCGGCAGCTTCCGCTACTATCGCGAGTGCGGGCTTCAAACGCAATGAACTGGTTGCGATCGCTCAAGATAACCCCCTGTTTCAAATCATCATTATTCTGGCACTGGGAAGGCTTGCTATTCCTTCGATCACTTTGGTGTCGCGCAACCCGGAGCATTACGCCGACCTTCCTATAAAAGGCTACATCGGGGAACGTTCCTCCGACGTTTTCAAAAGTATCAAGACGCTGATTGCCGACCAAAACTGGTTTATGGTCCGCATGAATGCGAACATTCAACCCTCACTGCGCGGCTTCAGTACAAAACCGTACGAACTTGCGCGTATAACCCTATCGTCCGGGACGACTGGTTTTCCCAAAGCTATGGAGATAACCGCGGCGTGCATGGAACAGAGGCTCTCCAGGGTCACCATTAACCCTACCGGGCAACGAACCCTGACGATGCTGCATTTAAGTACAGCATGGGGTTTTCTTATTATGCTGCGAACTCTACGCACGGGTGGTACTTATTGCTTCGCCCCATTAGCGCAAGACGTCCTTAATTTGTGCGGCTATGCTGGAGTGCAAGAGCTGTGGGTATCGCCGGGACAACTGGCCGAATTAATCGAAGTTCAAGCCGAAAAGGAACGATTTTTAACGCTCGAAAGCGTCACAGTGGGAGGGAGCTCAATGCCTCCCAAGCTCCTAGCCGAAGCTTACCGTCGACTTTGCAAAAATATCGTTTTGACATACGGAGCAACTGAAACCGGACCTGTTGCCTCGGCGCCGGCCTCGTTACTTCAAGAAACTCCCGGCGCAGTGGGTAAGGTATTCCCCTGGGTCGATGTGGAAATAGTCGACGACGAAGATAACCCGCTTGGATTTAATAAGAATGGAATCATTCGGATCAAAGCACCCGATTGCGTGACAGCTTACACCGTCGTCGATACCGCGAGCGAAGGTGTTTTCAAAGATGGATGGTTTTATCCGGGCGATTTGGGTGCTTTGCATCCAGACGGCCTCCTTGTTGTGTCCGGGAGGTCATCCGAAATTATTAATCGCGGCGGCATGAAGATAGCGCCTGCAGTCATCGAGGAACAGATCAAGGGGCACCCGCGCGTCGATGATGTAGCGGTTGTGGGTGTCAACGCGAATGACGGCTCACCGCAGATCTGGGCCGCAGTGGTCGCTTCAAAAGGATTTTCCACCACCGAACTCCGCTCCTTTTGCGATGTTAAATTGGGTGCCGCGGCACCAGACAGGTTCTTTCAAGTAGAAGACATCCCACGTAACTCAGCCGGTAAAACTGTCTCTGGAAAGCTGCGCCAACATCTCCAAAAATTAGCAAAATAAGTGATCAACTCGGGCGCGCTGTCATTTAATAGGCGAGCGCACAGATGAGACAAACGTCAGGTCAAAGAAAGTGGTCCGGATAAGGCGAACATGATGTTCAGGAGCCTTCAGCCCAGCCATCGCTTACAGTTCGCCATCAAGACTGTGAATTTGTTTTGAAGAATTGAATTCCGAAAATAGTGCTAATAATAATAGGTTGCGGACTCATAAAGTCGCATCCACAGCCGTGAAGTGTGAACAGGTCGATTAAAAAATAACCGGATCATAACCGGATTTCGCTTCATCATCTTTTGATTTATAGGGACCACGAAGGCCTGATTTTTGCCGCAATCACCCGATTGAGACCGCATTTTTTCACTGCCGTCATTCCTAAACTGACGTCGTTATTGTCGTCGTTAACGACGTCAACAAGATCAGGCCGCTTTTTGATGTTCCGCGTTGGCTTCGAGCGGCTTCCAGTTCCAGGGCAGAAGTTCATGCAGACGATTGTTCTTATGATCGTTGATGCGCCCCAGCACGTCGGCTAGATAAGCCTGCGGATCGAGCCCCGAGAGCTTTGCTGTCTCGATGATGGTCATGGCGCTGGCGAGAGTTTCCCCACCGGCATCGCTGCCTGCAAATAGCCAGTTCTTCCGTCCAATCCCGAGACCCCGTTCATTCTGCCCGTGTCGGGCAGGAGTTGGAAGTCTATTACAGATGGCGCCCATATTTTGGTTGTAAGGTTGCCGTACGCCGCGTTGAGCAGCGAGCGACAGGCCAATTTCTTAAGGTGCAGAGGCCGGCTGGCGTAGTCGTCGCGATGGCCAGTTGGATGCTGGATCCTGTGATTTGCGCCGGGATGACCATTGGCGCGCCGCGCGTCGATCTGGCCGCGCTCGTCGATTTGGAGCGGCTGTTGATAGGAGCGGTCAAGCGCGCACACTGCCGGAGCGAAGTTGCAATCGTTCCGGAGGAAAGCAATGCAGTCTCTCAAAGTGCCGGCAGTGGCGCCGGATCTGCAGATGAGCTTGTTATTCGACAACATCAAGTTGGAGGGGTTGGATTCCGGCGAGCGGGACAAGATCATCTTGGCGCTGGCTCAGATCCTCATGCAGGCGGCCGGCCTCCTCATCGAGGAGCTTGACGATGACAAGCGCTGAGCTGATTCCGGCGGTCATTCTCAAGAGGAAGGCTGTCGTGTACGTGCGCCAGTCAACGCAATCCCAGGTGATGACCAATCTGGAGGGCAAGCGACGTCAATATGATCTTGTTGATGTCGCCCGCCAAAGCGGCTTCGTCGATGTTGAAATCATTGATGACGATCTCGGCCGATCGGCGAGCGGAACGGTGGCACGGCCTGGCTTCGACCGCCTGGCCGCATGGCTATGCGCCGGCAAGGTCGGCGCCGTTTTGTGTTTCGATGCGTCCAGGCTCGCGCGAAACGGTCGCGATTGGCATCACCTGCTCGAATTATGCGGCCTTGTCGAAGCCCGGGTCATCGATCTCGATGGCGTCTATAATCCGTGTAGGCCAAATGATCGCCTGCTCCTTGGCATGAAAGGCAGCATCAGCGACTTCGAGCTTGGTGTGTTGCGCGCGAGAATGCTGGACGCCGCCCGATCCAAAGCCGGTCGGGGCGAACTGCGCTTATCGGTTCCATTCGGATACATCTGGCACCGTGAAGCGGGGCTAGGTCTTGATCCCGATCTACGTCTCCAGGAGGTCGTTCGCCTCATCTTCGCCCGCTTCCGTGACCTCGGCAGCGCCCGCCAGGTTCTGCTCTCGATGACAGCTGACCAGATCCACTTCCCACGGCCCTCCGACGAAGGCCGCATGACTAGCTTTGACTGGATGCCGATTCGCTACCGCAATGTGATCGCGGTTCTCAAGAATCCCTTCTACGCAGGTGTCTACGTTTACGGTAAAAGCGAGAAGCGCACCTCCATTGTTGAAGGGAGGGCGCGACGTAGCTATGGGCACGGCAAGCCGATGGGGACATGGGAGGTGATGATCAAGGATCATCACGAAGGCTATATCGGTTGGGCGGAATATGAGCGCAACCAGAAGCAGCTCGCTCTCAACAATTACGGCCGTGCCGGAGGATTGAAGTCCGGCCGGGGTGGCAAGGCGCTTCTGTCCGGCGTCATGACCTGCGGGCGATGCGGGCGGCGACTGAGCGTCGCATACACGGGCAATCCGCATAGCCGACCGGTATATCGCTGTGACAAACCAAACCTTATGATGGGTCTGCCGCGATGCATGACGTTCGGCGGCCCGCGGGTTGATGGCGCGGTTGCCCAAGAGTTATTGCGAGCGGTGGAGCCAATGGCGATCGAAGCCGCATTCGAGGCGGAGCGGATGCATCGGGAACAACAGGAAGACCAGCAACGCATTCTGGACATGGAAACGCAGCAGGCGCGTTATGAGGCAAGCCTGGCCGAGCGTCGCTACGCTGCCTGCGATCCTGACAATCGTCTCATTGCTGCGCAGCTAGAAAAAAACTGGGAGGCCGCGCTCCGGCGCGTCCGGGACCTGGAGACGCGCCAGCCTGCTGAACGGCCATCAAATATCAAGGCAGACCCAAGCGCCTTTACCAACCTGGCGGATAATCTATCGGCAGCCTGGCATGCCCCGAATGTTACGATGCGTGCTCGCCAGCAACTGCTGCGGACATTGATCACCGACATCGTCGTCGATATCGACGATGATGCGCGCGATGTTGTGCTGACGATCCATTGGCGCGGCGGCCAGCATTCCGAACTGCGTGTCCGTAAGCCGCGGACTGGTGAACACGGTTGCGCAACGACCGAAAATGCTTTGGCGATAATGCGCAGCATGGCCGGCCGCTGGTCAGACGAACACATCGCCGCGTCGCTCAATCGGATGGGCTTGCCAACCGGCCAAGGTAAAACCTGGACAGCGCATCGCGTTGCTTCCGTTCGGCGCGTGCGTGGAATCCATGCTTATCGAGCCGCGGAAAAAGACGGCGAGTGGCTCACCATGACTGAGGCGGCGAAGCTGTCAGGCGTCACAAACCATACGATACGACGCCTTATCAAAACCGGCGTCCTTCATGCCCTGCAGGTTGTTCCGGGCGCACCGCATCAAATCCGAGCTACCGACTTGGCGTCGGAGCCGGTGAAAACGGCGTTGGCCCGGAAAGGTCGCCCGTGTCGCGTTGTCGATACGGACACGCTTCCAATGTTTACAGATATTTGACGAAGGAGTGCACAATGACACACGCGTCCCGATCGGGCGCATGGCCCGCTCGGCGGCATTGTTGTCGATCGCCACGCGTCCGTCTTCAAGGAACAGCGTGAAGGCGGCCCAGCGGGTCAAGACATAGCGGAATGCCTTCGCCAGATCGCTCTTGCCCGAGATGCTGCCTAATTGCTGTTCCGCCCACACCTTGAAGGCTTATGCCCATGCCGAACCACACGTTGGCGACCATCGGGAAGCAAAAGATCGCTGTTCGAGGCAAGAAACGCGTCGAATTCCGCTTCCACAGCCTGAGCGATCAGCCGCCGGGCGCCGGCACGAAGGATATCAGTGAGAGGATCATCGATTGCCCCTTTCTGTCGAAGGGGAATAATTCTATTCTCGTTCATGGCGTAACGCTCCTTTCGGGAGGTTCGGGTGGCTTCAGCACCAACCCCGTTACGCCGCCTTCTTCACACCGTCACCCACTTTTCCGCATAGCTCTCATGGCGGGCGGGGCTCGCGCAGGTTGGCGAAATGGATCGGTGTAAGCAGCCAAATCCTACGCTAAATCAGCGCTCTATGCCACGCCCGAGCCTCAAAACAGGCCTTTCATGACTAAGATGGGCTAGCGCAGACTGAAGTTCTATTGAGGCACATAGGTTAAGCGTAAGCAGGTCACGCCCTCAACTGAACAATCTCCGCACCTTTCCGCATGGAGTCGAGCCGGTCCGCCCAATCGGCCATCATGCGGACGCGCTCGTCCCAAAACTCAGCCCTTGCATAGGCGCGGCGGATGGAATTGCTGTCGAGATGGGCGAGCTGCGCCTCGATGGCGTCCGGGTTCCATTTGCCGGATTCGTTCAGCATCGAAGAGGCGGCGGCGCGGAAGCCGTGGCCGGTCATTTCATCCTTGCCGTAGCCAAGCCGCCTGAGGGCCGCGTTGATCGTGTTCTCGGACATGCAGCGGTCCGGAGAGCGGGCGGACGGGAACAGCAGCTTACCGTGCCCTGTGAAGGCTTGCAGGCGCTTCAGGGTGGCGAGTGCTTGGGGAGCCAGCGGCACGCGGTGCGGCCTGCGCATTTTCATGCGACCGGGGGGGATGAGCCAGAAGGCTGCCTGGAGGTCGAATTCGGCCCAAGCGGCGTTGCGCAGCTCGCCGGGGCGGACAAAGGTCAGGGCCAGCAGGTTGAGGGCGGCGGCCACTTCAGCCGTTCCTTCATAGGTCTCAATGGCGCGCAGCAATGCGCCAAAGGGCAGGGGCTCGACGATGGCCGCCCGGTGCTTGGTGACCGGCGAAGTCAGGGCCCCGCGCAGGGCGAAGGTCGGGTCGTTCTCTGCCCGGCCTGTGGCGATTGCGTAGCGGAATATTTCGCCGATGACTGCCCGAAGCCGGGCTGCTGTGACCAGCTTTCCGCGCGCCTCGACTTTTCGAAGCAATGTCAGGACTTCCGGCGGGGTGATTGCGCCTATGGGGCGGGTTCCCAAATCCTTGCCCGCAAATTCGATGAACCTGTTTAGCCGTTTAAGGGTGGCCGGGGCTTTGTGTTCGCGCTGTTTCTTGGCCAGAAACTCTGCCGCGACTGCCACAAACGTGCATGATGCGGCCACCTCGACCGCAAGCTGTTCGATTTTCCTGATTTGATTGGGGTCTTTCCCCGCCTCCAGTTCATTTTTCGCGCTTTCGCGGGCAGCGCGGGCCGCCTTCACCGAGATATTATACCAAGGGTGGTTTCGATTGACCAATGGGTCAATCGAAACATCCGGCGCATCAACGCCGAAGCGCGTTCGCGCTTGCCAACAGTGATGAGTCAAACTTCATCGCCGTTGGTATTAGGGTACTTCCCGATTGAAAGAGTGCGCTGCTTTCCGTCGAACCGGTAAGCCAATCGCCAAAATTTGCCACCTTCAGGCGAAATCCAAAGCTGAAGGCCGCCGCTGTCCGACAATTTAACAAGTTTGGCCGCAGGCTTGGCTGCTTTGATGGCTGTGTCTGTGAGCATTGTTGGAATTTCCGTTGATGGAAATTGCTTATACCAACAAATCTTCCAACAAAAAAGTTTGGATGCAGCCGTATCTGGTTGCACCCGGGCGGACATAAATTCTATTTAAATAATTGTTTTAGTTTGTTTTTTGGACGTTATCAGACGTCTTCGGACAGAGAAATGGCTCCTCGAGCTGGACTCGAACCAGCGACCATTCGATTAACAGTCGAATGCTCTACCAACTGAGCTATCGAGGAACGGGCAGGGCCACGAGGCCGTGCGGGGGGTCTAATAGCCCCATTCGCACCATTTGCAAAGGGAGAATTTATAAAAATCACGCGAGGACAGAGAAAGCCCCGTCCGGCAGCCTGCCGACGCAGATTATCAACCGAATTTGCCCATAAATTTCGCCAACAGCTGCCAAGCCTTTGCCAAATCAGGGCTCAAGCCTTGCGTTGCGCCCTGCCGGTTGCTATGTGCGGCGCACCAGACGTCTTGCAGAGTGAATCGCAGGCGTTTGCGGAAGGCCTCGTGGCGGAATGGCTACGCAGAGGACTGCAAATCCTTGTATGGGGGTTCGATTCCCTCCGAGGCCTCCAGGATATTCCAATAGATATCGATACAGGTACAAGCCCACATTGAAAGATGGGGGTTTTTCAATATGTTTTCCTCTGTATGCACACGAGGCCACATCTGGTCACCTCCCAAAACTGGGAGTGGGATTGGGAGTGAATGGGAGTGACGTGCCGGTCGGAGTTAGGTTCGTGGCTTTTACGGAACAGCAGCTCAAAGGGCTCAAAAAGGGCAAGCATAGCGCTGGGCGCGGCCTGTACTTTGTGGTATCGGGAAGGCGCAAGTAGTGGTGCCTCCGATACAAGTAAATGGCAAGGAGCGCCTGATGAAGCTTGGGGACTACCCTGAGATGACTCAAGTCGACGCTCGAGCCACTGCGGCGGATGCACATGATCGACTTGCAAAGGGCTTTGACCCCTTGCCCAGCGTCAACAGAAGCTGCAGGCTCTGAACCGCCCCGGGTTTACCGGAGGGTGATTTGTTCAACGACTAGGCGACCATATCGAGTGTGTTCAGGTTTGCATAGAACGCCTCCTCTGCTTCTGCGGGGGTGATGTATCCGATGGAGCCGAGAAGTCGGCGGTTGTTATACC
>CAMDKB010000171.1 GCA_945901195.1 Rhizobium sp. Q54 | reverse complement strand
GGCTTTAAGTTCAATAGCCGGCATCACTGAGATGACGTCCACCTCGGCGCTGGGCCGCACACGCATCACCCTGCAATTTGATCTCTCCCGCAAGATTGAAAGCGCCGCGCGCGACGCACAGGCCGCGCTGAACGCGGCCATTCCCGATCTGCCCGGCGACCTGCCGAATTTTCCGCGTATCAGCAAATTCAATCCGGCATCTCGTCCTATCCTGATCTTCGCGCTTACATCGAAGAACATTTCCCCGGCAGGCATCTACGATGCTGCCGATACGCTCGTGTCGCAGCGATTTTCGCAGGTGAAAGGCGTCGGTGACGTCACCGTCAGTGGCGCCGAACAGCCGGCGGTGCGCATTCGCGTCGATCCATCAAGGCTAGGCGCCATGGGCCTCGGCTTTGACGCTGTGCGGGCAGCCATCTCCGCGGCAAATGCGCCATCGCCACTTGGCGCCTTTGATGGCGGCGCGCAATTTGAAATGATCTCCATGCGGGCGCAACTGGATACGCCCGAAGAATACAAACGCATTCCCGTTCGCACATCCAATGGGACCATCGTGCGCGTCGGCGATGTTGCAGAGGTGGAAATGGGCGTGCGAAACACGCTCAACGCCGGATGGTTTAATGGCAAGCCGGCGGTGCTGATCAACATCACGCAAGAACCAGGCTCCAATGTCATCGAAGCCATAGACGGCGCAAAGGCAGCCCTGCCCGAGCTCAAAAAGCTGTTGCCGGAAGGCATTGACATAGAGGTGATGTCAGACCGCTCCGAAACGATCCGCGCTTCGTTGCGCGACCTCGAGCACATGCTGGCGATTTCCATCGGTCTTGTAACGCTGGTCGTCTTTCTGTTTCTGCGTCAGGTAACAACGACACTCGCAGCCGCCATCACCGTACCATTATCGCTGACGGGAACGTTTGTGGCCATGTGGGCGGCCGGGTTTTCTATCAACAATCTGACCTTGATGGCGATTACGATCTCGGTCGGCTTCGTCATCGACGACGCCATTGTCATGGTCGAGAACATACATCGCAACCGGGAAGCAGGCATGTCCCGGCTCGAGGCAGCCCTCGCGGGAACGCGCCAGATAGGATTCACGGTTGTCTCGATTACGCTTTCGCTTGTAGCGGCCTTCATTCCGCTCATCTTCATGCAAGGCATTATCGGACGGATGTTTCGCGAATTCGCTTTAACACTCTGTTTTGCGATATTTGTGTCGATGATCGTGTCCCTCACCATCACGCCGATGATCACTGCACACTTTGGAGCTGCATCTGGCCCCAAGCAGAGAAATTTCATTGACCGCATGATCGAGAACGTCCTCAACGCCATGCAGCAATCCTATGCACGGACACTCGACCGAACGCTGAAATACCCGTGGTTGATGGTTATCCTGTTTTTTATCACCATTGGCCTGACTGTTCATCTTTATCGAGTCACACCCAAGGGATGGGTGCCAGCTGATGACACCAGCCTTTTGTTCGGCTCGGCGAGCGCATCGGAGGACACCTCCTTCACCGCCATGCTGCCCATGTTGAATCAGGCCTCCAATATCATCCGCAACGATCCGGCAGTACAATCGGTCGCTGCATTTGCGGGCAACGGCAACAATGGCAATACCGGACGATTCTTTGTGAACCTGAAACCCGCAGCGGAACGGGGTGGCACCGCTGAACGTGTCATTGGGCGATTGCGCCGACAGCTTGGCCAAATTCCCGGCGTCGAGGTCAACCTCTATCCCATGCGTGATGTGCGCGTAGGTGGACGCCAGGGCAATTCTCAATATCAGTTCACGCTCTGGAGCGCCGATTATCAGGGCCTTCTCAATGCCGCCGATACGGTAGAAGAGACTTTGAAATCCGTGCCGGAACTGGTGGATGTCTCCAGCGATGCTGATCGTGGCGGATTGCAGGCGACCGTAATGATCGACAGGCCAACTGCCGCCCGCCTCGGGGTCTTAGTGAGCGACATATCCGCGGTGCTTGCCAATGCCTTCAGTCAGAAACAGATTGCCACAATCTATACGGAACGAAACCAATATCGCGTTGTGCTGGAATCTACGCCTTCCCGCCACCGCGATCCTGAAGACCTCGGCTCTTTGTTCGTGCCTTCAAAGGCCGGCAAGCAGATTCCCCTGTCATCGCTGGCGAAGATCAAACGTGAAGTCGCCACCTTGTCGCTCCAGCATCAGGGCGCATTGCCGGCCATCACGTTCAGCTACGATGTCGCGGAAGGAAAGACGCTGGATGAAGCGACGCAGGCGATCAGAAGCGCTGTCCTCAACCTGCACCTGCCCGAACACATTAACGCGGACTTTGCCGGCGACGCCAAGGCTTTTCGCGAAAGCGCCTCGAGCCAGCTATGGCTGATCATCGCAGCCCTTGTTGCCGTTTATATTATCCTTGGCGCCCTTTATGAGAGTCTCGTTCATCCATTGATCATCATTTCAACCTTGCCTCCTGCGGGTCTGGGCGCGTTGTTCGCCTTGAACCTGGCGGGAACGGAATTGTCTCTCGTCGCCATGATCGGCATCATCATGCTGATCGGCATCGTCAAGAAGAACGGCATCATGATGGTCGATTTTGCCATCGCTGCCGAACGCGCGCGGCCGATGACGGCGCGTGAATCAATTCGCGAAGCCTGCCTGCAAAGATACAGGCCGATTTTGATGACAACCCTGGCGGCTATTCTCGGCGCCCTGCCGCTGGCCCTCGGCTCCGGGCCGGGCTCGGAACTGCGGCGTCCCCTCGGGATTACGATTGTGGGCGGGCTGATCCTCTCGCAAATGCTGACGCTCTACACCACACCCGCCATCTACATTCTGATGAGCCGTCTTTCACGTTCAGGGCGGCCAAGTGTCCTGCAACGGATTGCGATGCGATCCCCGGCATAGCGGCCGCTTTGGTCTTCCCGGTTCATTTCGTTGTGAACCGCTGTCCACAGAGTAGTTTTGCCAATTGACAAGCGCGTGAGAAGAGACAATCAAAAATGCCACACTCACGCTGCACACTCGAGATCGGCGGCGGGACAATGAGCCGGATAGACCGGCTAACGGAGAGGTCCGATGACCGTCCGGTCATGGATACGATTTGCGGCAGCGGCGATCTGTGCGGCAGTTTCATTGCCTGTGCACAGCGCCGAAATTCGTCTGGCTTTCGCCATATCCGACGATATCTTCCTCGCACCGGTGTTTGCAGCCGAGCAGCTTGGCTATTTTCGTGCTGCAGACATAGAAGTCAGACGGCTCAATCTGCGCGGCGCGGATGTCGTCCAGCAGGCTTTGAAATCTGGTCAGGCCGACATCATCGATGCGTCGGGTCCAGCCGCAGCTCAGTCCTTTTCCGGAGGGACCCTTGGGAAAATTGTTGCGACGACCGCCAATGGCTTCTTTGGCTGGACAGTCATAGTTCGCGAACAAGGCGGCGCTCAGTCGATGTCGGAATTGGCCGGCAAACAGATCGGCATTTCAGCGACCCATTCGCTGTCAGACATGGCTGCGCAACTGACGAGCGAGCGGCACAAGGTCAAATTTGAAATAGTTACGCGCGGCGCGGGCGCCATTGTCCCCGAGCTTCGTGCGGGCACCATTGATGCTGTGCTCAGTTCCGCTCTGCTGGGCCTGCGCGAAGTCAGCGCAAGCCGCGCCCATATCGTGCTCGATCTGGGTATGGACACTGACTCTTACCTCGTCAGCGGGTTTGTCGCCTCTACGGCCATGATCGAAACCCGGCAGCGGGACCTCAGGGCCTTTCTGAATGCAACCTTTCAAGCATTGGTGCAGATGAAGGCGGACCGCAAATGGTCGCTTGATCTGATCAAGGAATATGCCCGCATATCCGACACGGCTTACGCCGAGCGCATCTATGACAATGTCATTCGCTCCATGAACACTGACCCGGAGACGGATCCAGCCAGCCTCAGGGCGGCTCTTGCGCTGGCGGCCCGCGCCTGGAACCAGCCTGAGCTCGCCGAAGTTGATCCGTCGCTTCTTTTCACGAACGAGTTTGTGACAATACCGGCAGGGTTCCGTGGCCGCTGACCTCCAATGGCGTCAGGCGATCCCGGGCCGATGCGGCTGTCCCTATAAATAGAACATTGGCGTCCCGTTCCGTCCTGCCGTATGGTTTGCTCAAGCGGCTTGTGCCGTGCAACAAAAATCATACCCCGGGGTGAAACGTGCTTGGAGGCCTTTTCGCGCTGCTATCTGCAGCTACCTTTGCCTTGAATCAGGCATCCACCCGGCGCGGCGTTCTCACCGGCACAGTTCTTCAGGCGCTCTGCATTACAGTGCCCATGGGCGTTCCACTTTTTTTCATCATCGCCCTCGCCATAGGCCACGCCGGCGACATCTTCACTTTTTCATGGACATCGGTGATGTGGTTGTCGCTGGCCGGGGTCAACCATTTTCTGGCCGGACGCTTTTTCAATTATTGGGCCGTACAGGCCGCCGGAACCAATCTGACCGGCCCTGTCCAGCAGCTCGATATCGTCGTTTCACTTGGGCTGGCCATCTGGCTTCTGGGGGAATACCTTACGCCGCTTCGCGTGTTCGGCATCGTGCTTATCATCTTTTCACCTATGCTCACTTTTCGGTCCGACCTTGCCGCCGCCCGTGGCGAAGGCGCGCGGAAACTGAAATTTACGCCTCAGCTGAGGCGCGGTTATCTCGGCGCCGTCTTGTCGGGTATCGCCTATGGTGTCAGCCCCATTCTTGTGCGCGCGGGGCTCCTCGACGCCAGTCCCGGCGCCAGCATGGCTGGCGGGGTGATATCTTATCTTGCTGCTTCAATTGTCCTGTTTTTTATCGTGATATTGATCGGGCGGGGACGCGAGGCGATCTCGACGGACAAAACGGCTCTGCCCTGGTTCGCCTTCGCGGGCCTCTCTGTTGGCGCAGCACAGGTGTTTCGTTACGCAGCGCTCGCTATGGTGCCCGTCGCTGTGGTCGCTCCCATCCTCAGGGTGACACTGGTGTTCCGGCTCATGTTTTCCTGGTGGCTCAACCGCGACCATGAAGTTTTCTCCAAAGGCGTCGTAACGACAACCCTGCTGTCACTCACCGGAGCCGTCCTGCTCTCGATCAGTACGGACCAGTTTCTGACCTATGTACCCAGCCCGGACTGGCTGATCGCGATCATCAAAATGCGCTGGCCGTAGAGCATCCCGCGAAAAAGTGGTCCCTGTTTTTCTTAAAAACGATGCTCTACCTATATGGAATCGATCAGCTTTTGTGCTGTAAAATGATTCCGATTTACAGCACGCTGATCTGGCAGACACGATGGTGACGCAAGCTGGAAAAGCATGTTAGGTTCGGCGCTACGGATCTGAATGCTCGCATGACCAAATAGAACCAAGCAGGTGGAGGAAAAGATGGGAAAGATAGCCCTGGCAATGACCACGACCCACGGCCCGCAATTGCACACGACAGCCGAGCAATGGGCGTTGCGTCTTCCCGCCGATCACAAGAACATGCATCCCTATCGTGACGGCGTTTACAATTTCAACGATCTCGTCGAATTGCGGAAAGGCGAGAACCTGGCCGAGCGATCCACCATGTCAGCCATGAAGCAGGCGCGCGAGCGTTGCGAACAGGCCATGACGACCATGGCCGACAAATGGGCCGAAGTGAATCCGGACATCGCCATCATTTTCGGAAACGACCAGTATGAAATCTATGGCGACGATCTGAACCCGCCCTTCATGGTCTATTACGGCGACAAGATCCCTCATTACCCCGCCAGCGAAGAAGTCCGCAAAAGCGCTCCTCCGGGAATTGCGGAAGCAGAAGCCGGTCACGCCGCGCCCGAATATCGCGAATACGACGGCATCCCCGATCTTGGCGAGCACATCATCTCCACCTTGGTGGAACATGATTTCGACGTGACTGCATCCAAGGCTTGGCCGAAAGGCTCAAAGAACGGCGCCAGCCACGCATTCGGCCACATTTACCGGCAGGTAATGCGCGACAAGGTCGTGCCGAATATTCCCATCTATCAGAACACGTTCTTCCCGCCGAACCAGCCTTCGGCCCGCCGCGCCTATGAATTCGGCAAATGCGTAAAAAAGGCTGTCGACAGCTGGAAAACCGACAAGAAGATCGCAGTCTTCGGCTCCGGCGGCATGACACATTTCACCATCGACGAGGAATTCGACCGCGCGTTCATCGACGCGCTCAAGCGCCGCGACAAGCAATGGCTGACATCGATCCCGCTGAAGACCCTGCAGGCGGGAACCTCCGAATTGAAATCGTGGATTTCCATGGCCGGTTTTCTGGAAAACGAGGAAACCGAAATGCACGAGATCGACTATATCCCCTGCTACCGCTCCCCTGCCGGCACAGGCACCGCTCAGGGTTTCTTCTGGTGGGATGTGAAATAAATAGTTTGTCTTCCCGGACGCCGAAGGCGATCCGGGATCCCCGAGTATTTGCCTGACGACCTATGCGATCCCGGATAAATGCTTTGCATTTTCCGGGAAGACACCGAGACCAGACCATGAACTCATCCGACAACATCCTCCTCACCCGCACAGCCCCCGGCACACCCATGGGCGAGCTTTTCCGCGCATACTGGCTGCCGGCCTTGCTGCCTTCCGAATTACCGGAAAACGATTGCCCACCCGTGCGCGTCAAGCTGCTGGGAGAGCGCCTGCTGGCGTTTCGCGACAGCGAGGGCAAACTGGGACTGATTGATGAATTCTGCGCCCACCGCGGTGTTTCGCTCTGGTTTGGCCGCAACGAGGAATGCGGATTGCGCTGCCCCTACCACGGGTGGAAGTACGATGTAACCGGGCAATGCGTTGAAGTGCCGTCCGAGCCCACCTCATCCGGATATGCTCAAAAGATCAAGCTGAAATCCTACCCGTTGGTGGAATCGGGCGGTGTCCTCTGGACCTATATGGGCGCGCCCGAAAAACAGCCTGAAATGCCGGGCTTCGAATGGCAGGCGCTCACTTCCGAACATCGATACTTCTCCAAACGCCTGCAGGAGAGCAACTGGTTGCAGGCGATGGAAGGCGGCCTCGATTCTGCGCACGTGTCCTGGCTGCATTCAATGGATATGCATAAGGACCCGCTGCATCGCTCGACCAAGGGGGCCAGCTATCAAAGCGACAAGCATCCCGTATTCGAGATCATTGAATCCGAAGGCGGGCTCTATATCGCCGCGCGGCGCAATGCCGAAGCTGACAAATATTACTGGCGTCTGACGCAATTCATCATGCCGATGTACACGATGGTGCCGCCCTATGGCGAGAATGCGTTGAACGGTCACGCATGGGTGCCGATCGACGATGAAAATTGTTTTGCCTGGACATTTACCTATCATCCCACCCGCACACTTTCGCAGATGGAACGGGATGTCATGGATGCGGGTGGCGGCATTCACACCAAATATGTGCCGGGCACATTCCGCCCGCTGACCAACAAGGACAACGATTACCTCATCGATCGCATAGGCCAGAAGACCGGACAAACCTATAGCGGCGTACACGGCATTGCCGTGCAGGATTCCTCCATTCAGGAAAGCATGGGGCCGATTGTCGACCGCACGCGTGAAAATCTCTGCACCACCGACAATGCCATCATCATGGCGCGCGCGCGCTTGAAGAAATCAGCGCTGGCGCTGCGCGATCATGGCGCTCCGCCCCCGGCGCTGATGCCGGCGTGCCACGCTGTCCGGCCATCAACCTATGTGCTGCCCAAAACAGATTCTTTCCTCACGATGCGCGAAAAAGCCTTTATCGCCCATGCCGGTAAGGCGCCTGTGGCGATCTAGTTATGAACAAGCGCCGCCCGGCAAGTGGCGGATTTGTTTTGCGTGGCAAATCAAGAACGGGAATTGAAATATGACCCAATCCGTCCAAGCCGCTGTCTGCCTGCCTGGGCTCAAAACCGAAGTGCGCGAATTTCCCATGCCCGAAATCGCGCCCGATGCCGGCATGTTGAAGGTCGAGCTCTCGGGCGTCTGCGGCAGCGACTGGAGTCATTACAATAATTACCCCAAATCCAAGGGACCGCTCATCCTCGGCCACGAGGCCGTCGGTTATGTAGATAGACTAGGGCCCTTCGCAGGTAAGCGCTTTGGCGTGAAGGAAGGCGACCGCGTCGCGCTGGAAGAATATTTGCCCTGCGGCCATTGCGATTATTGCCGCGAAGGCGATTTCCGCCTCTGCGACGAAACTGACACCTTGAACCGGCCCAACGCCATCCGCTTTGGCTCGACCCCGGCATCCATCGCACCGTCTCTATGGGGCGGCTACGCCCAATACCAATATCTGCATCCCAATTCCGTCTTCCACCAGGTACCAGCGCACGTGCCGGCAAAACTGGCCTCCCTCGCATTGCCGCTCGGCAACGGCGTTGAATGGGCCTTTCTGCAGGGCGGCGCGAAAATCGGCGAAGCCGTGGTCATTCAGGGCCCCGGCCAGCAAGGCCTTGCCTGTGTCGTCGCAGCGCGGGAAGCGGGCGCATCAAACATCATCGTCACAGGACTCTCAAACCCCGCCGACCAGCGCCGCCTCGAACTGGCAAAAAAACTCGGTGCGCACCATACGTTCAGCGTTGAGGAACACGACCTGCTGGAAACGGTCGCCGATCTCACCGGCGGCGATATGGCCGATCTCGTGATCGATTGCGCCTCCGGCGGCCCCGCGACTGTGACAGGGGCCATCAACATCGCGCGCAAACGCGGCCGCATCATTCTGGGCGGGCGCAAATGGCAGCATATTCCTGAATTCAATTCAGACCTGCTGATCATGCGGTTTCTGACCCTGCGCGGCATGCGCGGCCACAGTTACAAGGCGGTGGAACTCGGCCTTGAGATCATAGCCAGCGGTCGCTATCCGCTGGAAGAATTGTGCACGCACTCTTTCTCGCTGGCGCAGACGGACAGCGCCCTGCGCACTGTCGGCGGCATCGGCGAACCAGGCGCCATCCATTGCACCGTGGAGGCGTGGCGGTAATACCAGTTCCCGCTGATCAGCATTGGTGGGCCCAATCTCGCAAGCCGATGGACATGATACGCCATGGCTGCTCGACGAGTTTGTTCCAAGCGTCGCAGCAATGGTCGAGGATGTCGTCGTAGGATTTGAAGACGCGGTTCGACAA
>CAMDKB010000170.1 GCA_945901195.1 Rhizobium sp. Q54 | reverse complement strand
CGCCTGAACCAGCGCGATCAGCTCTTCCCGGGACGGAACGTCTGGCGATTCAGCGACCATCCGATGCTTGAATCGGAAACCGGTTCATAGGTCCAGGAAAATCGGATAAAAATCACGGTGGCAGGAAGGAACCTGGGCAGTTACGATTACACTAATAATTATACTTGTGCTGATGTGTCGTGGCGATTTCGGGGCAATCGAAATATCAGGCATTTGTGGCTCATTCCGGGGGAGTTTGAAATGGCATTGAAGCTCAAAGCCTCTGTTTTCAGTGTAATTTTAGGCGCGACGCCGGCTGTGATGGCCGCGCCCGCTACCCAGAGCGAAGCGCAGCGACTCGTTGGTGTATTCGAGACTTACGTGGGCAAGGGCAGTTCGGGCGGACCGTCGCCGGTTACAGTGACCCCGCAGGGCGATAATTACGTGGTCGCCGTCAACGTTGCCCAGATTCTGAAGCCGCTCGAAGCATTTGAAGTATTTTTGCAAGCGCCGGCGCTAACCTTTTCCGTAACACCCCAGAACGATAAGTTCTGGCGCGTTGTCCAAAACGGGATGCCTGAGCTGCAGTTGCGCGTCAAAGAACAGAATATGAAGTTGACGTTCGACGGGCTACGGTTCGAGGGCGTGTACGATCCGGCAATGATGAGTTTCAAAACCGGCAAGACGACCCAAAACTCTTCCACGGTCGAAAACAGCACCCCGATACTGGTCAATATTCGCCGCGATGGTCCTTCGATGATTGACATGACCAGCGCGCCGGCTCCCGGCGGCGGCCTGTCTGCGGTGGTGCGCGGCGTTACCCAGGATCATATGCAAACGTTCAAGGTATCGCAGGGTGGCGGCGATATCGAGATCGGGGTCTCCACTGGAACGATTTCTTCCAACCTCAATATCGACGCGCTTCGCAATGCGCAGATCATGGCGATCTGGGCGTTTTTCGTCGCCAATCCTTCCGAACAGGCGCTTAACGGCAAGCTTGATGACATCCTGCGTCTGGTCAGGCAGGGGATGCCTCTTTTCAACTCCATCGCGCAGAATGCGGCGATTCAGACTGTTTCGATCACAAGTCCTGTCGGCAATTTTGGGATGCGGGAAGCCGCTGTCGCCTTCAATATGACGGGCTTCCATAAACAGGGAAATCTTGGGGTCCGTATCGGCCTGAACGGTCTGGCGTTGCCCGCAGCGATACTGCCACCCTGGTCGCTGAATCTGGTTCCCAGCGACATCGTGCTCGATCTCAAGGCAACTGGATACGATCTGGAAGCGGCGGTTGAAGAAATCCTCAAGGTGGCGCGTCCGGGTGTACCGCCAGAGGAAAGCAAGGCCGCAGGCGAGCGCGCTGTGTTTGCAATTGCCCCCGATGGCAAGGTGAAAGTGTCGCTTGGGCCATCACAGATCGTCTCCAAGTTGCTGACAATCAGCCTTGAAGGGGAAATGACGGTTATAAAACCGATCCCGCAAGGCCGTCTGGTGATGAAAGCCAAGGGGCTTGATGATACCATAGCGGCCCTGCAGGCGGCTGCCGGTAGTGACCCCAATGTGCAGCAGGCCTTGATGGGGCTGGTCGCGGCCAAAGGATTTGGCAAGGCCGAGCCGGATGGATCGCAGATCTGGGTAATCGAGAATCCCAACGGCGGAATTCCCACCATAAATGGCATGGTTATTCCGGGCATGGGCGGCAAATAAACGGGAGGGAAGTGGAGGTTTCTGTTGCCAGGCACCTCCGAGCCCCGCCTTAAAGTGCTACCCCTAAGGACTTGATTTCCCAAACTGGAACCGCTTAAGCGGCAACAGCCTGAGGAGCATAGTTGTCATTGGCAACTATATTTTTGACCCGATAACGGCGGTATCATGCCGGGCAAAAGAGCACCTTTTACACCCCCGTCGATCCTATTTCGCCCCCGCCAAAACCAGCAAAAATCTGCCTGCTGGCTTTGGTGGAGGCGCCGGGTACCGCCCCCGGGTCCGGATGGCTTATTGTGATGTCCGTTTATCACCATAGTCTGCAAGCAGACCCGGCCTATATAGGTTGGCGCGGCGCAGATTGAAAGGCCCGCGAACCGCTTGCGGTATCAGGATCAAAAAAAGCTTTTCCTATCGCTTGATTTCAACCGGCCGCTCGGGCATGGGCGTGTCAATGCGGAAACAATCGGGACGGCGATTGGCAAGGCAACGTTCTATTCGTTGCTGCTCGACAAGATCCCGCACGAGCCAGATCAGCAGCGCCAGCAACACAAGCGCGACAGCCGATGCCGCAAGCGTCGCCTTTCGCCGCTGGCGATCAGCTGATGAATGGGTTTCCTGTCGTTCAGGCTCCTCGGGCATCCATTCATATTCACTGCTTTTGTCGATTTTGAAAGCAAAACAAAAAGACCCGCCGGTCAAAAGATCCGGCGGGTCCAGTATGTGTTTCCGGGTGAGTTGGGGGACTTCCGGAGACAGCATATCTGCTATCTCAGACCAAGGGCGCTTTCGCCTTTGGCTACCGCGTTGAGCCAAAGCTCAGTCTTGTGTGCGCTGTGAGACTTCCGGTGAAGGCATCCCTTGCTTCAGGAACCTTTGGCCCCTTCACGCCGGATCAGGACCATTCCCGTGGCCAAAATAGTAGTGGCGATGATCAAGCCGATAGCCAGGATGATTGAATTCTGCCCTTGCAAGGAAGCCATGTTCGCAAGCTGGGAAGCCCCGGCGCTGGCTACCGGCTCAAGCTGGTTCCAGCCGCGCCAGATCATTTCGAAGGCGACATATACGATGATCGCAAGGCCGACATACCCGATCCAGTGATGCTTTTGCAGCAGGCGAGCGAGCCACGAAGCGGCCAGCGCCATCAGCGCGATAGATAAGGCCAGGCCAAAAACGAGGACCCATGGATGTTCGCGGGCTGCTCCTCCAACCGCCAGAACGTTATCAAGCGACATGGAGAAGTCGGCTACGATAATCTGCCAGACGGCTTGTTTGAGCGTTTTGCCTGACCTTGTATTACCGGCGCTCGTTCCATCGCTGAGCAAACGGGCGGCTTCTTCTTCTTCGGCATGGCCTCCGGCTTTCAGCTCGCGCCACATTTTCCAGCTGACCCACAGCAGCAATATTCCGCCGGCCATCAGTAGACCGACCACTCCGAGTAACTGGGTCGTCACCAATGCCATACCGATGCGCAGCACTGTTGCTGCTGCGATACCGATAAAGATTACCTTGGCGCGTTGTTCTTTAGGAAGGCCGGCAGCGGCCAGCCCGATAACGATTGCGTTGTCGCCTGCCAGCACAAGGTCGATCATTACGACCTGTAGCAACGCATACATTGCCGAAGCTGAAAATATCTCGGTAAACATCTCGTTTGTCCTATGTCGAGACGGGAAGTCAGGGAGATCAAAACGGGGCTTGATCTCCGGCGCTTTTGCCTACTTCAGGAAAAGAGCCACCTGGTCGGGATCACCCAGCATAGCAGCGGCCATAGCCACAATCGCAAATATGCCTGCGGACGTAAGATAACGTGTTTTCAGTGCGGCTCCAGAAGACCACACAACCGCTGCACACACGGTCGCCGCCGCCGTGGCGGCGAGCGAAAGGGCAGGAAGTACAAGCGGAGATGGCAGCGTTACGGCAAACGTCAAAATGAAAGTGAGGATAACCACCGCAGGAACAATAACTGCTGTACTTCCCACCGCAGCCTTTGAAGCGTTCGCGGATAAAGCAGCGTGTGTATGCGTAAAGCTCGTCATGACCCTCTCCCTGCCTTGATTGCCTGGACGATCGTCCTGACAATCTGCAGACGTTATAGGGCTGGTGTACCTGGCGGTATTGGTGTGAACTCCGCCGGGGTGTTACGGTAGAACGGGGCGCAGGAACACGCCTGTAGTATCTGGCGGGTAGGGCTACCAGCGGAGAAACATGGTGGAAGGACTACCACCGCAGTTTTACGTCTTTCGATCAGGCGGGCATACGGCCAAGCCTGATTGACTGACGGACCAAAGTCGCCAGCCCGTCGGCCTGCATTTTTTCCATGATCTGCGCCCTGTAGCTTTCTACTGTTCGAACGCTGATGCCGAGCCGGTCGGCGACGCCAAAATTGGTCAATCCGCGTGTCACCAGATCAAAGACTTCCGCCTCGCGGGGCGTGAGCCGCTCAAATCGCAAGGCAAGTTCGCTGGTGACGCGAGCCTGGTCCAGCTGTTCGGAGTTCTTGGCCAGGGCGCGGTTTATGCTGGCGACCAGCCTGACATCGTCGACAGGCTTTTCAATGAAATCAAAGGCGCCTGCCTTGAGGGCTTCGACGGCCATGGGCACGTCTGCGTGGCCTGAAATCAAAATGACCGGCGCCGTCAGCGAATTTTCGCTCAACATGCGCAGAAAGCTTATGCCATCGATCCCGGGCATGCGTACGTCGCTGACAATACATCCCGCCCGTCGCGCGCCTGGCTTTGCAAGGAATTCGGTGGCGCTGGAATAGAGGTCAACTGAATAGCCGAATACCCGCAGCATTTCGCCGAGCGCCTCGCGAACTTCTTTCTGATCGTCGATCAACGCCAGCCATGCCCTGTTCATCAAAACTCTCCTCTTGTCCCGATAGGCAGATGGAATTTGAATTCCGTATGCCCGGGTCGGGATTCCTCAAGCCATAAACGTCCACGATGGGCTTCTATGATCGCGACGCTGATGGCAATGCCAAGCCCCAATCCTTCCGGGCTTGTCGTTGTCATAGCGTGAAAAAGGTTTTCCGCCATGGAAGGTTCGATGCCTGGGCCATTGTCCCGCACCGAAAATTCAAGCTGCCGCCCGTTTCCGGAAAGCTTCGCAGACAAGTATATCTCTCCGGTTCCGCTTCCGGAAGTGGTCAACGCGGAGATGGCATTGCCTGCCAGATTGATCAGGACCTGCTCGATCTGCACCCGGTCACAAAACACGTCAGGCAAGTCGCTGCTCTCGACGATAATCAGCGCAACTTTCTTTTCGGCCGCGAGGGGAGCCAGTAGCGCGGCCGCGTCGGCGGATATCTTCGTCCATGATTCCATTTTGCGACTGGGCGATCCCCGCCGCAGGAAGTCGCGCATGTGTTGCAGGATATCGGCGGCCCTGTCGATCTGGGAGACCAGGGGCCCAAGGTTTTCGCGCAGTCGCACCGTGTCGTTCATGTCAAGCAGGCGCTCAATGCTGCGCGCGCGCGCGCGGGCGGCTGTCAACGGCTGGCTGATTTCGTGCGACAGGGCTGCGGCCATTCCACTGATGAGGCTGAATCGTGCGGCGCGGGCGGCCTCCCATTCCATGACCTGTACACGTTGGCGGGCCATATCGCGCTCACTGACGATGGCGCCGACCAGAAGCCCTGTTGCGGTGAGGATCAGCATCAACGTCTGATATTCGGTGAACCGGGTTGAGTCCGTACCGACCCAGTCGAGGATGAAGACGAGTGCAGCCTGGGTGAGCGCCAGCATGACGCTGGCGCCGGTGAGGCCGTGCCGGACTGCCGCCAGCACTACGGGAATAAAAAGCAGATACAGATATTGCAGATTTTCGCGTGATTGCGGCTGTGTAGCAAACCAGGCGAAAACCGTAATCGCAATGACGAGGCTTGCTGCTTCCCAAAGGTATTTTTTGAAATCGAAGGACTTGAGAAAGCGGAACTTTGTCACGATCTTCAGAAACAGCGGTGTGACAACGAAAATGCCTATCGTGTCGCCAACAATGTGCGGCCACGCAGTCGGCAACATTTCCGAGGTTACAATGTTGCCTGCCGAAATCAGCATCGCCAGCAAGAGCGCAGCGGACAGCATGGCGCCGGCAAGGCCACCGCCGAGCAAAACGAGAATATCCTGCAGGCGAGGGAGGGCGGGATCGAACCTGAACGCGTTTCGCACCACCAGTGCGATGGCGGTATATACGCCGGTGATAATGATGGCGGACGCGACCAGTTGCGACCAGCCAAGCCCCGTCTGCAGGACGAACGCCTCCGCGGCGATGACGCCTGTGAAAAGGGCGGGGATCGCCAGGACAGGGCGCACCACAAGCGCTGCGAACAGAAGCCCCAGGCCCGGATCCCACGCCGTAAATGGAAGCCCCTTATATTCGTGCGAAGAACTGATCCATTCCAGCGCAACATACCCTATTGTGAGCAGGAGCCCCAAAAGCAGCTGCCATATGATGGATTGGAAACCATTCAGTGCAGCGCCTGGTTCGGCCTTCCATTGCGCCGCTTCATTCTTTGTGTCTCGCATCGTCATGGAAGCGCGCTATTTCTTGTCTTCTTCCTTGGCTCCCGTCGCCAAAATGACTTCGCCCCATTTCTTGTTTTCGGCTGTGACATAGGCTTCGATGCTCTCGAGACTTCCACCAAGGGGGTCAAGTCCGGCCTTGCTGATCTGCTGGGTGATGGCGCTCTGTTTGAGGATGTCGTTCACATCCGCGTTGATCTTTGCGATGATCGCTGGCGGTGTTTTGGCCGGCACGAACATCGCCACCCAGGTAGCGTCATCGATATTGGCGACGCCTGTTTCGCTCACCGTCGGAACGTTGGGAAGTTCAGGCGAGCGCTTGGCCGATGTGACGGCAAAGGCCCGCAGTTTGCCGGCCTTGACCAATTCGATGGCAGGCGTCATCGCCACTGAACCCAATTGCACGTGGCCGGCAGAGACTGCGTTCATCGCAGGCGCTGCGCCCGTGAATGGCACGTGCCGCACATCCAGCTTGCCGACCAGACGAAAGATACGTTCGGCTGAAAGGTGCGGAGTCGTTCCGGCGCCTGCAGAAGCGTAGGCGAACTTTTCCGTGCGGGCGAGCTCCATCGCTTCCTTGAGAGTCGCAGCCTTGAGATCTGGCGCCCCGACGATGATGTTGGGCGTTGTTGCAATCAGTGCTGCAATTTTTAAATCAGCAGCGGAGTAACCTGGGTTGGCGCTATATGTGAGATTGACCGAAAAGGCGCTGGTGGTCACCAGAATCGTATAGCCATCTGGTTCTGCGCGGGCCACTGCGACTGTGCCGATATTGCCGCCTGCGCCGCCGCGATTTTCGATGATGACGGTCTTGCCCCATTTCTCCTGCAAGGCCTGGCCGACAATGCGGGCGCCAACATCCGTCGGCCCTCCGGGTGCGAAGGATACGACCAGTTTTACGTTTCGATCAGGATAGTTCGACTGCGCGTAGGATGTGTTCGCCGCCAGTATTGTTCCAGCTAGTATGGAGGCTGCTAATCTCAAAGACATCATACGATCCCCGGCGAGAACATTGTGGCGACGTTTTCCAGCGAGTACTGGGCGATCTTTCTGCGTGTCGTGATCCATACATCGTCACGTTCAAGCGCGATCTTCATCATCGCGTCGAACGCCCAGGCGCCGGCAGGCCGTCCATAGACATGCGTGTGCGCTGTCACGTCTAGCATGAAGGGTTGATCGTCGGCCTGCGAAGTTCCTTCAAGCAGATCTTCAAAATGGTCGACTAGCGAAGATGGCGAATTTCCGTAGCGGATAGAATGCGGCAGATCATTCACATCCATGGTGAGCGGGATATTGACCAGCTGGCGCAAGCCGCCATTGCCATCGGAATATTCGGCAACAGCGGGAAGATCGTCATCGTTGCAGTCTCCGTGCCACATGTAGCCAGCTTCTGCCAGCATGGCAGGATGGCCGGGTGCGCCCGTGCCGCGCGGGGACAGCCAGCCCATGGGCCGTTCTCCGGTTATTTCCTGCAAGACTTTCGTGTTGCGATCGATGTTTGCGCGTGCGGCGTATTCGTCGAGATAAACCGGGGTGACATCCATGCCCCAGGAATGGGCATAAACATCGTGGCCGGCCTTGTGCAATTTGCGGATCATGTCCGGGTTGCGTTGGGTGACGACACCATTCGTCATCACGCTGGTCTGGATTTCGTTGTTTTCAGCAATGCGCGCGAGACGCTGAATTCCGCGCACAATGCCGTAATTGGCCCATGAATGCGCGTTGCTGTCGAAATAGCCTGATTTCAGCACATTCCCCATGGGACCGATGGGCGGGGCTTCGCCGTCCGACCACGCCTCGAAGGCAATGTTGAAGACGATGGCGATGCGCGCGTGTCCTTTCCAGTGGAAGTTATCGTTGGCGCGCAGCACGCGAAGCGGAGTCTTGTTATTGTCGTTCACGTCTTACCTCGTATTCGTTGGCCCATCAGGCCATCGGGACGTCCTTGTCGGCGATGGTTACACGCTTCATGAAGCGACGCTCGGTCTCACTGAAATCAGTGCGCGCATGACTGGTGCAGCGATTGTCCCAGACAAGGATATCGCCAATTTGCCATTTGTGCTGGTACACGAACTTCGGGTTCTCGACGTGATCGCAGAGTTCGCCAATAAGCGCGCGGCTTTCAGTGTCCGGCAATTCGTTGATGCGATCGGTCATCAGCCGGCAGATCGAAATCGATTTCTTGCCAGTGTCTGGAATGCGGCGCACGAGCGGATGCGTATAACGCGGGCGATCTTCATCCTGTTTGCCGCCAATTGTCGTGGCTCCGTACTGGAACGAATGCTGTGCAGTCAGTCCATCCAGCCGCTTCTTTGTTGCGTCCGGCAATGTCTCGTAGGCGAGCACTGTGTTGGAAAAACAGGTGTCGCCACCCTCCGAGGGAATTTCCAGCGCATGCAACGCCGCGCCCCTGCAGGGCTGAGCGGTATATATCTGATCAATATGGAACCACATTTCGCCATCTGGCAATTGGCCGAGCGGCTTCCCATCCTCGCGGATATTGGAAATCACCATGATCTGATCATGGCCGGAAAGGGGCGACACAAAACGCGATTTCTTGATTTCGCCAAAGCTCTTGCCAAAATCCACCAATTGCTGATCGGTGGGCTTTTGATCACGCAAAACGATTACATGGTGCTCAAGAAAGGCTTCGTTCAGGGCCTGGGCATCTTCCGGGCTGACCGAACGAATATCCAGCCCGGAAATCTCAGCTCCGAGCGGGCCACCAAACGGCGTTACTGTAATCGGCATCGTCTCCTCCGCAGTTATTCCTATGTGTCACATCCCGGTAGGTGATATGGCTGTTTTCTGAACAACTCCGGCTTCAGGCTATGCCAGTCCTTCATGGCCTGCAAGGGTGTCTTGCTGCCCAAGGCTGATTGCGGAAGCTGCTGGTTGT
>CAMDKB010000169.1 GCA_945901195.1 Rhizobium sp. Q54 | reverse complement strand
GGGCGAGCACGCAATCAGAACTCCAAATACGCCAAGATATTTCATGATTGGGTGTCCCCACCGCGAGTCCCGTGACCGGACAACACCGCAGTGTTCATTCCAGTTCCGGCGACCCGTCACTGCAGATAGCTGCAAGATATCGCACGACTGAACGGCGCAGCACATCCTTGCCCTCGTCGACGACATCGCGCCCGAAGAACGCTCCATAAATCGTGCTGAATTCAAACGGCTCCAGCGCCTTCGCGAGCCGCGCGACTGCGGGGGCTGAAAGCGGCAGCAGATTGGGATAGGAGCGCATGAAGCTCACATGCGTGCGATCCGGGATCACCTGAACAATATCCCCGGCCAGCAGTGCCCCCTCGCCATTGCCGCCACCCGCCCAGTGCAGGACAACACCGCCGGCAAAATGCCCGCCACAGCGGATCAAGGTAACGCCATCAGCCAGTTGATGCGTCTCCCCCTGCCAGAGTTGGATGGCCGGATCGGGACGCATGATCCATTTGGAATCGTCCGCATGGAGATAGATGGGAATATCGCCGAACGCTTTGGACCAGTCCACCATCGTCCCGTAATAATGAGGATGGGAAATCGCGATCGCCGACAGGCCGCCCAGCGCAGTAATGATGTCGACCGTCGCTTCGTCCAGCAGGCTGATACAATCCCATAAAATGTTACCCTGCGGCGTATTCAGCAGCATCGCACGCTGGCCGATGGCGATTTTTGGCTCGCTGCCGACGCCCATCAGTCCGGGCTCCACCAGTTTCCAGGCATTCATGCCGCGCCGTGATAGCCCCTCCATGGTGGTCCATTTCTGGCCTGACGGCGGCACATATTGCCGGGGATCCTCGCAGATGGGGCAGCGGGCTGGCGGTTTTTCCGAAGGCGCAAACCCGACACCACAGGTCTCGCAGATGAAAGACGGCATGTTCACTCCAAAGATTGCGCTGGCTACCACCCATCCTATAGAACCTTCCGCAAGTCCGCATCCAGACAATTGGGGGAAACATGAACCGCTTTAAACTCAGCATCGCCAGCACTGATTACGATCATTTCCGTGATTTCCGCACCGGCGACGTGCGCGCCGAAGGCATCGACCACACCTGGTCCGTCCTCGGCCACCACGAAGTTTTTGCGCGCTTCACATTGAACCGCGAATGGGACGTAGCCGAATTGTCATTCGCCAAATTCTGCACACAGATCACGCGCGAGGATTGCGACATCGTCGGCCTGCCTGTGATCTGCTCGCGCCTGTTCCGGTTTTCCTCGTTCTATGTAAATAAAAACTCCGGCATCAAGACCGTGCAGGATCTCAAGGGCAAGCGCGTAGGATCGCCTGAATGGGCGCATTCGGCTGCCGTTTATATGCGCGGCTGGATGCATAATGAAGCCGGTGTGAAACTGCCGGACGTTCATTGGTATCAGGCCGGGGCCAATGCGCCGGGCCGTGTGGAAAAGGTGGAACTCAACCTGCCCGAAGGCGTCAACATCACCCGCATCGCCGACAAGTCATTGTCCGAAATGCTGGCCTCGGGCGAAATCGACTGCGCGATCATCGCCCGCCCGCCCACCTGCTTCCTCGAAGGCCATCCCGATATCGTGCGCCTCTATCCCGAATATCTCGGCATGGAAGAGGAATATTACGCACGCACGAAAATCTGGCCGATTATGCATATCATCGCCATGAAGAAAAAGATTCTCGACGAGAACCCCTGGGTGGCGCGCAATCTCTACAACGCCTTCAACGAGAGCAAGCGCCGCAGCGTCGAACGCCTGCTCGATCCCGCCGTTTCCCGCTATCCGCTGGCGTGGCTGCCGACCTATGGCCGCAAGATGCGTGACCTCATGGGCGGCGATCCCTTCCCCTTCGGTATCGAAGAAAACCGCGCCACGTTTGAACAGATGCTCCTGTACACCTATCAGCAAGGCATCGCGCACAAACACGTCAAGCCGGAAGATATATTTCCCAAGGGCGTGATGACGAAGGTTGTGGTGTAAATAGAAAACCGGGCTCGCAACACATGGCCAAAGGCGTTAGCGGCTTCATTCCATAAAATCTCGTTTGAAGCCGCTGCGTTGCATAACGCCATCGCGTGATTCTTGCGCAAGCCGGAGTACATGCTGTGTATCGACACCAGCCATACGGCCACGCCACTTCTTGATCTTGCCATCAATGATGACAGTGTCGACGTGACTGGGGTTCATGACATTTACAACTGTGCCAGGAGTGGTGTTTACCGGCCATTTAGAAAGCGTATCTGTCCGGAGCATCAAAACGTCAGCCTGCTTGCCAGGCGTCAGACTCCCCGTCTTTTTATCAAGATTTGCACAACGGGCGCCTTCAATGGTGGCAAACTCAAGTACATCACGCGCCGTCAACAAGGGCGGGAGGTTTTTCTCCCCCTTCCGTTCGCGCTGAAACACGAGCGCGCGCTGCAATGTCAGCGTCGTTCGCATAATACTGAATGGATCTTGCGCCATGGTCGCATCGACGTCCGAACTCAGGCTCGGCCTAATGCCATGATCAAGCGCGTCCTGAATGCCAGGCATTCCATGCCACATGGTCATTTCGATTGGCGGCGAGAGTGAGACGCGAATGCCATTGTCGCGAATGATTCCCAAGGCATCTTTGGACAAATCGTTGCAATGAATGAGTTCGTCCCCCGGCCGTAAAAGCCCGGCTTTGTTGAGTTCATGCAGGCGCGGCTCACGGCGCTGGTCCACCCGTGCGAAACGATCCGCAGGCCGTTTTCGCGCGCGTAGGTGAAACTCTTGGGGTCCAGTACAGAGGCCAGCGCCAACGTCAGCATCTGATCTTCCGAGTTGAAGTATTGCTTGCGCAGCCGGGCTGAGTCTTGCGGATATTGCATGCTTGTGCCCTGGCCTAACCAATAGGCATAGACGACGCGCATGCCAGACTCATTCAGCGCCTTTATCCCGGCATCGGTATGCTCGGGCGTATGTGATGACTGTGATGTGTCGACAGCGAGAGTGGTGCCCATGTCGATCATGCCAAGCGCAGAAATCAGAGATCGCGCATAGACGTCATCGGGCTTATATGCGGCTGTGATAGGACCGTTGATCGTTGCGTTGTAATCTGGATTCAACAAGCCATTTACAAGAATGCTGCGCAGTATGCCCTGGTAAAAATGATGATGCGTGTCGACGAAACCAGGCATAATGATCCGGTTCGTCGCAGCGACAACATAAGTCTCCCGTGAAATATCCAGATTTCGCCCGATGGCCTTGATCTTTCCATCTTCGATCAGAACGTCTCCGGAGATGAAATCGCCGACGTGCCTGTCCATGGAAAGAATTGTGCCGCCTTTCAGACAAATACTGCGCGCTTGCTGCGCCCGCCCAAGTTCTGGATCTTCCTAGCCTGACGTTTGCGCGAACAATGGACGGGCTGCAACAAGCGCGCCGGCGGCGGCGGCGGTCCGCAGGAAAGACCTCCGCGACTGCAAAGCGCTGCCAGAAGCAAACCCATGAGCCGATGAAAAATTTTGAAACCGATGAGTGACGCATAGCGTGCACATGGCAATCTCCCTTGCGGGGATTGTCCGGGCTCGTTTCATGCTGCCAACTCTTGCCCCGCTTCGTGAACGTAAACCTTGAGTCAGAACTGCGTCAAGCTGGAGCGGCCTTTCTTCAATTGGTCGGCTCTTTCACACCACCACATTCTCCAGAACGCCCAGCCCAGAAATCTCCAGCCGCATCCTGTCGCCGGGGACCAGAAATTTCGGCGGATTAAAGCCAATGCCGACGCCAGCTGGCGTGCCTGTTGCTATGATATCGCCGGGTAGAAGCGTCATGACAGATGTGATCGTTTCGATCAGCTTGGGGATATCGAAGATGAGATCTTTCACCAGCGCATCCTGACGTTTCTCGCCGTTGATTTCGGCGGTCACACGCAGCTTGGTGACATCGCCAACTTCATCGGCTGTGACAAGCCACGGCCCCATCGGACAGAAGCCATCGAGATTCTTGCCGAGGAACCATTGCTTGTGACGAGACTGGAGATGGCGCGAGGTCACATCGTTGACGATCATGTATCCAAAGACCTGATCATAAGCCTGTGCCTTCGCTACATTCTTGCAGCGCTTGCCGATGATGACCGCCAGCTCAACCTCATAGTCCACCGTACGGGTGGGATCAGCCGATGCAGGGACGGCATCGCCGGGACCGATTACAGTCGTCGAGGCCTTGGAAAAGATGATCGGACAATCGGGTATGGCGTCCTTGCCCGCTGAAGAGTCAAAGCCACTGGAATGAAACTCCTTGGCGTGTTCATAATAATTCTTGCCGACACAGATGATATTGCGCCGCGGCATGACGGGCGCAAGAATGCGCGCATGGGCAAAGGGTATGGAGGTGGCGAGCGAATGCACCGCATTCACCTTCGCCAGCATATCCGGGCCACCATCGATGATATCGACGAGCGAATTGGCTATATCGCCAAGGCTGACGATACCCGCTTCATCTGCGCTGAGAACGCCTGGTGAAGTCTTTCCGCCTGCTTCAAACATCACCAAACGCATGATCTGTCTCCCGGTAAATTAAAGCCTCAGAAAGCTGTCCTGCCAGCTCAAGTCAAGGTAGCGCCTAACTGAGCGGCCGCCATCCAGGACGCCGAAGGCGATCCGGGACCGTGTTGGTATTTCCAAGATGCGGCAGACGGTCCCGGATAAAATGCTTCGCATTTTTCCGGGATGACAATGGTTAAAAGGTGAAATTGCGCCAAACGACCGGTTTGGGTAAAGTCGCGAAAAATCTAAATCTATGGATCAATCTATGCTCGATCACCCAGCAATAACAGCCAAAATGCGCGCGCTCGATCTGGGCGTATGCCTCGCCAGCCTCGAAAAACGAAGCGATGGCCATCTGATTGTCCGCAACCTCGCACCGCTGGATTCTTATCCCGACAAGATCACGCAAAGGCTGGATCATTGGGCCAGCGTCGCGCCAGATCGTGTCTGGCTGGCTGAGCGCAACAGCGCCGGCGAGTGGCGGCGCATGACCTATGCTGAAGTTCGCGCCGCTGTGCGCCGCCTTGCTGCCGGGCTGATTGCACGCGGGCTTTCTGCGGAGCGGCCCGTCGTTATTCTCTCGGGCAACAGCATCGATCATGCATTGCTCGGCATGGCTTCCATGTATGCTGGCATAGCCTACGCACCGATTTCGCCAGCCTATTCGCTGATCTCAAGCGACCACAGCAAACTGAAATTTATTTTCGATTTGCTGACGCCAGGCCTGATCTTTGTCGAAGATGGCAAGTCCTTTGCCCGCGCCGTTGAAAATGCCGCACCCGCAGGCGTTGAAATCATGATTGGCCACAATGCACCTGAAGGAATGGCCTGCACGCCCTTCTCTGCATTGCTTGAAACGGTCGATGGCGCACATGTCGATGGCGCGAAAGTCGACGCCGCCCATGAACGGGTGGGGCTTGATACCATCGCCAAATTTCTTTTCACGTCTGGCTCCACCGGGATGCCCAAAGGCGTCATCAATACCCAGCGCATGTTATGTTCCAACATGGCGATGTGTTCTGCCCATTTTACTTATCTGCAGAAAGAACCACCAGTGACGCTCGACTGGTCGCCATGGAACCACACAGCCGGCGGCAATCACGATTTCAATCTGATCCTCTATAATGGCGGCACGCTCTACATTGATGACGGCAAGCCCGTTCCCGGCGCTATTGAGGCGACGGTGCGCAACCTGCGTGAGCTTTCGCCGAACTGGTATTTCAATGTGCCCAAAGGTTACGACGCGCTCGTGCCCTACTTGCGCGCAGACAAGGAGCTGCGCGCCAATTTCTTCCGTGACCTGAAATTGTTCTGGTATGCCGGCGCGGGCATGTCGCAACACACCTGGGACGCGCTCGATGAAATGGCTATCGAGACGACAGGCGAGCGCATTCCGGTGCTGACAGGCCTTGGCTCGACGGAAACAGCGCCCTTCGCGATGGCTGCAAACCAGACCCAGATCGGGGCGGGAAATATCGGCGTCCCCGCACGGGGTTGCGAAATGAAACTTGTCGCAAGCGAAGGCAAATGGGAAGCCCGTTTCAGGGGCCCGCACATTACGCCCGGCTATTGGCGCCAACCTGAACTGACAGCCAAAGCCTTCGACGAGGAAGGCTTTTACTGCATCGGCGACGCCTTGCGCTTTGTGGATGAAAGCGATGTGAACAAGGGGTTTCTGTTCGACGGGCGCATAGCCGAAGACTTCAAGCTGTCGACCGGCACCTGGGTGGCGGTGGGTCCGCTACGCACCAGCTTTATCGATCACTTCGCACCATTCGTACAGGATGTGGTGATCGCCGGATTGAACAAGGATTATCTGACAGCGCTGGTTTTCCCTGACCTCGCCGCCTGTCGCAAACATCTGGGTAAGCTCGATGCAAGTCCGGCTGACATCGCAGCCAGCCGGGAGATCCGGATCGAGCTGGAGCGCCTGCTGCATGATTTTGCCCAGAAGGGCACCGGCAGCTCCAACCGCATCGAGCGCATCATTGTGCTGGACCGTGGCCCGGACATCGACAAGAGCGAAATGACCGACAAGGGTTCGATCAACCAGCGCGCTGTGCTGACCAACCGCGAGCAAATCGTGGAACTCTTATATGCCGACGATGCCCCCGAGCATGTGCTGGTGGCGCGACGGAAGGCGAGATAATATTGACATATAGACATATTCTATGGTATGTCTAGACATATGATTGAGAGAACGACCGTCCGGCTGCCATCCGTTTTGCTCGACCGCGCCCGCAAGAAGGCGGCAGCTGATGGCAGGACTTTGACCGAGTTGATCGAACAAGGGTTGCGGCTGGCTCTCAAAGCCGACCAGAAGGCGCCCAAGGATGAGCCTGTTCGCTATCCCCGTATTTCGAGTGCGAAAGGTTGGCTGCTGCCTGACATCAACCTTCACGCCATTCAGGAAATGGAAGATATCGAATATGTCGAACGAATGAACAGGGATTTCAAGGATTGATGCCGCATGGATTTTCCCGACATTAACGTCCTTATCCATGCTTTCAGAAATGGCTCCCCTGACAATAAAATTTGTCGCAACTGGCTGGACCGTATTATCGATGAACGCCTGCCGCTGGCGATCTCACGGCAAACACTCGCATCACTCATTCGCATCACGACAAACCGGCGTTCATTCAAGGAAGCAAGTTCGCTCGACGACGCCATCGGCTTTTGCGAAGATATCCTAAGCTATGCTCACTGCGAAGTGATAGAGCCGGGACGAGGCCATTGGCAGATATTTTCTGACTTGCTTAAACAAACCAATACGACAGGACCAACGGTCACGGACGCCTGGCTCGCCGCGCTCGCCATGGAATGGAATTGCGAGTTTATAACTATGGATCGAGATTTCGCACGGTTTCCCGGGCTGCGTTGGCGGCGGCCGGCACATCAACCATGATCTCGTTGATTGTTTGCAGGTAAGAGTTTCCAGCAGAAACTCTTACCTGTTATTCAAAATGCAAAGCTACTCCGCCGCAGGCGTCGCCTTGTCTGCATCGATATAGACCTTGCCGCCCATGTCCAAAAATTTCTTTGACATTTCGGCCATGCCTTCGAGCGCCGCCCGCTCGTTTTCGCCCATCGCCAGCACCTCGGTACGCAGATCCTGCGTGATCTTCATCGAGCAGAACTTTGGCCCGCACATGGAGCAGAAATGCGCGGTTTTATGGGCATCTTTCGGCAAGGTCGCATCGTGAAATTCGCGCGCGGTATCGGGATCAAGACCGATGTTGAACTGATCTTCCCAGCGGAATTCAAACCTCGCCTTGCTCATGGCGTCGTCGCGGATATGCGCGGCGGGATGACCCTTGGCGAGATCAGCTGCATGCGCCGCGATGCGATAGGTGATGACGCCCGTCTTCACATCATCCCGATCGGGCAGACCCAGATGTTCCTTGGGCGTGACATAGCAGAGCATGGCCGTACCAAACCAGCCGATCATGGCAGCGCCAATGCCCGAGGTGATGTGATCATAGCCGGGCGCAATATCAGTTGTTAATGGCCCAAGCGTATAGAAGGGCGCTTCGCCGCATTCCTTCAGTTGCTTGGTCATGTTGACCTTGATCTTGTGCATGGGCACATGGCCCGGGCCTTCGATCATCACCTGACAACCCTTGTTCCATGCCACTTTCGTGAGTTCGCCCAGTGTTTCAAGCTCGCCAAATTGCGCAGCATCATTGGCATCAGCGCCCGAGCCTGGACGCAGGCCATCGCCCAGTGAGAACGACACATCATATTTGCGCATGATGTCGCAGATTTCATCGAAACGCTCGTAGAGGAAGCTCTCGCGATGGCCCGCAAGACACCAGCGCGCCATTATCGAGCCACCGCGTGAAACAATGCCCGTCACGCGCTTTGCTGTCAGCGGCACATACTTCAACCGCACGCCAGCGTGAATGGTGAAATAGTCAACGCCCTGTTCGGCCTGTTCGATCAACGTATCTTTAAAGACTTCCCAATCAAGCTTCAGCGGATCGCCGCCGACCTTTTCCAACGCCTGATAGATCGGCACGGTGCCGATCGGCACTGGCGAATTGCGGATAATCCAGTCGCGGATGTTGTGAATGTTGCGGCCAGTTGAAAGATCCATGACGGTATCAGCGCCCCAACGGATCGACCAGACCAGCTTTTCAACTTCTTCCGCAACAGAAGACGTAACAGCCGAATTGCCGATATTGGCATTGATCTTTACGAGAAAATTGCGACCGATAGCCATCGGCTCGACTTCGGGATGATTGATGTTGGAAGGAATGATTGCCCGTCCGCGGGCGATTTCCGAACGCACGAATTCCGGCGTCACGAATGCTGGTATCTCCGCGCCGAAACTTTCGCCATCGGCAATCGTCGCAGCAGCTCCGGCGACAGCTTCTTCGCGCGCCAGATTTTCGCGATGGGCGACATAGACCATCTCTTCTGTTATGATGCCGGCGCGGGCAAATTCATATTGCGTCACCATTGCGCCATCGCGCGCACGGCGCGGACGGAAATTGGCCGGGCATGGCGGCACAAGTTTGTCATTGCCGACATTGCCATTGTCGACCGGCTGAATGATGCGCCCGTCATACGTCTCAATTCCG
>CAMDKB010000168.1 GCA_945901195.1 Rhizobium sp. Q54 | reverse complement strand
CCCTCATCGCCCACATTGGTATTGTGGCCAGCTTTTTTCAACCCGGCTTTGAGGACCTGAAACACTTCTGCGCCCCAGCGTACGGCCTCGCGCAGCGAAGGCGCGCCCACCGGCATAATCATGAATTCCTGGAAATCGATGGGATTATCCGCGTGGGCCCCGCCGTTCACGATATTCATCATGGGTACGGGAAGAACCCGCGCCTGCGTGCCGCCAATATAGCGATAAAGCGGCAGGCCGGATGCCTGCGCCGCCGCCTTCGCGACCGCCATCGAGACGCCCAGAATGGCGTTTGCCCCAAGATTTGCCTTGTTCGGTGTACCATCGAGTTCAAGCATGGTCTCGTCGATCATGACCTGCTCTTCCGCCTCGAAACCCGACAGCGCCTCAAATATCGTGCGATTGACGCTCTCTATGGCCTTTTGAACGCCCTTGCCGCCATAGCGGGACTTGTTGCCATCACGCAATTCCACCGCTTCATGAGCGCCCGTGGAGGCACCGGAGGGCACCGCAGCCCGGCCCATCGTGCCGTCTTCCAGCGTCACATCGACTTCCACAGTGGGATTGCCCCTGCTGTCGAGAATTTCGCGGGCGATAATGTCGATAATGGCAGTCATGGAAGCCTCTGGGGTCGCGAAAGTTATTCGGTCCGGCCGCCCCCGGTGAATCGAAAAGAGCGCGGAAGCCGCGCCCTTGTACATGGTTTTGAAAAAAATGGGAGACGCAACTTTGGTTCAGCCCTGGCACCCGGGAGACTACCCCCTTTCGCTGTCGCGGACCATCAGCGCACGAACATCAATGCAGCCTGAACTCGCTGCCGACCATGCGCACTTCCGCCGGTTTGATGAGCTTGCAATGGGCAACGACGACGGAATGAATGGGGCCGTCCAGTTTCTGTTCCCAGAACTCAAGAAACTTGTGCAATTCGGGAAATTTCGGATGCAGGTCGTAATCCTGCCAGAGATAGCTCTGAAGGATCACCTTGTGATCGGGCATCCTGTAGAGGATTTTCGCAGTCGTGAGTCCATAACCTTCAAGTTGCTTGCGGAACGCTGTATGATCCATTGCAATGCTCCAGTCTGTGATGCACTGAACGCAAGCAAGAAGTGTGCGGTTCCAACCTGAACAAATGGTTAATGATTTATTGGCAGCCTATCGCAAGGACTGCTAACACTCAAACTGCCTTCTAGTGTTATAATATCAGGAACATTTTGCAGTCAGTGTTTGGCGATAAAGCCGTCTATCAGCGCTTGCGTATCCTTGTTCGCCATGTTGACTACCATTGCAGCGCCAGCAGATTTATAGGCGGCGTCAACACTGAGCGCCAATTGTTTCCAGAACAGATCCTTTCCCAGCGCAACCGCTTCGGGCAATTTGTCGGCAATGGCGCGAGCGGCGTTTGATACAACATCATCAAGTTCGTTTGCCGGAACCGCGGCATTCAGCAAGCCCAGTTCAACAGCGCGTGGCGCGGTAACGAGTTTTCCTGTCAACAGTAATTCCAGCGCCTGCCTCGGCTGAACGGCACGCGAGAGCGCTACAGATGGCGTCGAACAGAACAGGCCAAGATTGATGCCATTAACCCCGAATTTCGCGTGGTCTGCCGCGTAGGCAAGATCACAGGTCGCGACGAGCTGGCATCCGGCCGCAACCGCAGCGCCCTGCACCCTGGCGATCACAGGCCTGCGGGCGTTACGGATGGCACCCATCAATTTCGAACAACGCGCGAAGAGTGCGGAAAAATAAGCATCTTCGTCATGGCTGCGCATCTGCGCAAGATCATGCCCGCCACAAAAAATTTTGCCTTTCGCGGCGATGACGATGACGCGTACCGCAGGATCTGAATCAGCTTCATTCAAAAGCATTTCAAGTGCGTCCATCATTTCTTCAGACAGCGCATTCGCCTTGTCCGGACGATTGAACGTAAGTGTCGCGACGTGACCGGCGGACTCGCTCAACACATAGTCGTTCGTGTTGCTCATGTTTTACCCTTTCGCCCGTTCGCGCAGTTTGAATTTTTGGATCTTGCCGGTGGAGGTGCGAGGCAGATCCGAGAAGACAATGTGTCTGGGTAGTTTGTACCGCGCCAGATGTTGGCCGCACCATTCGATCAGTTCTTCTGCGCTTGCCTGAGCGCCCGGTTTCAGTTCCACAAAAGCGCACGGCGTCTCGCCCCATTTATCATCGGGCTTGGCGACCACGGCTGCGTTGGCGACCGCTGGATGCTTGTAAAGCGCATCTTCCACTTCTATGGATGAAATGTTTTCGCCGCCGGAAATGATGATATCCTTGGAGCGATCTTTTAACTGGATATAGCCATCGGGATATATCACACCAAGATCGCCGGAATGAAACCAGCCGCCGGCAAAGGCTTGTTCTGTCGCAGCCTTGTTCTTCAGATAGCCTTTCATGACGACATTGCCACGCAACATCACCTCGCCCATCGTCTTGCCATCGCGCGCCACGGGCAACATCGTATCGGGGTCCATGACGTCGAGGCCTTCCAGCATCGTGTAACGAACGCCCTGCCGCGCCTTTAGCGCAGCATATTCATTGAGCGGCAGATCATCCCACTCGCTTTTCCACACATTGACGACGGCGGGACCATAGACCTCGGTCAATCCATAGAGATGGGTGACGTTGAACCCCTGCTCCCGCATCCCCGCCAGAACGGCTTCCGGCGGCGGCGCTCCGGCCGTCATGAAATTGATCACGTTCGGATATGGCTTTTTCCCGGCGTCCGGCAGGCTCATGATGCTCGACATCACGATCGGTGCGCCGCACAAATGGGTGACACCATGCTCATGAATGAGATCGTGGATGGTTTGCGCCCTGACTTGCCGGAGGCAAACGTGGGTCCCTGCAACAGCCGAAATCGTCCAGGGAAAACACCAGCCGTTGCAGTGAAACATCGGCAGGGTCCAGAGATAAACCGCGCCATTGGGCAGCGAACATGTGAGAACATTATCAGTCGCCAGGAGATGTGCGCCGCGGTGGTGATACACGACGCCCTTCGGGTTTGACGTTGTGCCGGAGGTATAATTCAGGGCGATTGCATCCCATTCATCGCGCGGAAACCGCCGCATATAATCTTCGCTTCCCTCCGCCAGCAACGCCTCATAGTCGAGCGTACCAAGCCTCTCACCGCTCTGGGGAAACTCCAGATCATCAAAATCGATAACCAGCGGGCGCACTTTGGCCAAGGCCAGCGCTTCCTTCATCACAGGCGCAAATTCCCGGTCGGTGATCAGGACACTGGCTTCACCATGATCGAGAATGAAGGCCACTGTCGCTGCATCGAGCCGCGTATTCAGTGCATTGAGCACCGCCCCGCACATCGGCACGCCATAATGGCATTCGATCATCGGCGGCGTGTTGGCCAGCATGACGGCAACGGTATCGCCCTCACCGACGCCTCTACTTTCCAGTGCCGAGGCAAGTCGCCGCGCCCTTTGATGTAACGCGAGATAAGACCGCCTGAGGGCGCCATGCACAACAGCGGTGCGTTCAGGAAATATCTCGGCAGCCCGTTCCAGAAAGCTCAAGGGACTGAGCGGCACATGGTTCGCCGGCGTCTTGCCGAGATCACGATCATAGATTTTACCGGACATCGCATTTTCCCATTTTCAGGCCCATGCCTATCAGCTATTCCTATGCCCAGCCGGCAGAGCTGCCAGAAAGAACTGGCGCTTGACGCGGCCCACAGGGCGCGCTTCAAACTGTGGGCAAGGAGAGAAGCGTAAAAATGTCTGACCGGGAACCATATCAGCCTGATAATATATTCGCGAAAATTCTGCGCGGGGAAATTCCCTGCTATCGCGTCTATGAGGATGACGTGGCGCTGGCCTTTCTTGATATCATGCCCCAGGCGGATGGCCATACGCTAGTCATTCCCAAACTCGCAGTGCGCGGTCTCCCCGATATGCCTGTGGATTCCTGGGGACCGTTCATGCAGCGGGTTCAAAAAGTCGCCAAGGCCATAAAGGTGGCGATGGCAGCCGAAGGGTTGAACCTGCGCCAGTTCGACGGCGCCGCTGGCGGCCAGACCGTTTTCCATTTTCACATGCACATCATCCCGCGCTGGGAAGGCATTGCCTTGCGCCGCCACGGGGAACTGAACGAAAAGCCCGAGAACCTCAAGGCGACAGCGGAGAAGATACGCGCCGCATTCTAGGAGCGGGACACTTCAGCGCGCTACCGGCAGCCAGATGGCAGCGGCGATGACTGCGCCAACCCCGGTGAAGACCCCTGCCAACACGCTTTTGCGGAGCACAAAGTAAGCCGCAAATCCAAGCACCATCGCCCCAACCCGGGCCCAGAGCGGCACGAGTTGCAGCGCTCCTGCAGGCGCAACAACGATGTTGGCGACAACCGCCGCCAGTAACGCCGTTGAAACCGCCCGTACCCATTCCAGCACTTCGGATTTTTCGTCGATACCGCGCACAAGGAAGATCGACATCAACCGCCAGATTTCGCTGGGCAGAAATCCAAAGATGATGACGGCCAGATAAGGCCACAGCCCGCCGCTCCACCAGTGCCACTTCCAGATGTCTGCACTCACGGAACCACGCCTCCGCTCTTGCTGGCACGTCTACGCAGGGTGCGCTTGATCACCCAGGCCGTCGTGCCGCCGATAAGCCCCACAAACAAGAGATCGAATCCGGGGCTGAGAAAGCTGCGCGAAACCGGCGCCAGTACAAAGCCCAGCGCCAGAGCAGACCAGTCGATCGCGTCACGTGCATTGCGAAATAAGGCGAGAGTAAAATAGACCGGTGTCACAAAGAGCAGGCCTGCGGCAAGTTCCTTAGGCAAGGCGCCGGCAAGCAGATACCCGACGCCCGTCGCCGCCAAGGCGCCAACAAACAATGTCTGGGTGAACCCCATGAACCATGCAAGGCGCTCGGACGCTGGCATATCCGGCAGCCTGCGTATGGATTCAACCCATGCTGTCACGGCAATCTGGTGGGTTGAAAACACGGTCAGAAGCATCGAAGGTTTTTGGCCGCGCAACCAGGGCAACAACGACACACACATCGGCAACAACCGGACAGAAGACAGCGAAATTGAAAGTGCAATGGCCGGGAGCGAAAGGCCATTGATGATGGACCCGATAAAGATTACCTGCGCCGGACCTGCCCAGATCAGAACAGTCGTCAGCAGCACAACGCCCAGGGGCATATCAGCCTGTTGCGCAAGCCCACCGATGCCAACAAATGTCAGGCCCAGAAAATACATCGGACCATGCAGCGCAGTGCGCATGCCTTTGCGGGCCGGCTCTATCCAGCTTTTTGCCTCCCCATTTTGGATGTTGTCCAATAGATCTGCCCTGAACGATACCGAGTGCTGGTGCTGCTTATGCAATCGCCGGATCGTTTCTTCAACCGCTTCGCTCGCAATAGTTCCATGAAAATGACAGGCAGAAAAAAGGCCCGGTCACCCCGGCCTTTCTCATGTGCAAGGTCTGCGCTCAACTCTTGAGCGGAACCCGGGGTACGATGCCGCCCTTGGGATCTTCGTCACCGCCCTTGGACTTGGGTGGAGCGTCGCCAGCGTCTTCGTCCTTGGGCTTGCGGACTTTCGCGCGGCGCACTTCTGGTTCGTCCTTCGGTGGCTTCTTGATCTTGGTGGCTTCGAGAACTTCCTTGTCGGGCTTGGGGAGAGCTGGCCCTTCAGGAAATACGAACGCGAGCTTCTTCTTGCCCTTCTCATCATCAGCGACGACGACACGCACGGTGCCGCCATTCTTCAGGCGACCGAACAGAACCTCGTCGGCCAGCGGCGTCTTGATATGCTGCTGGATGACACGCGCCATCGGCCGCGCGCCCATCGCCTCGTCATAGCCATTGTCACACAGCCAGTTCCGAGCCTCGTCTGACAATTCGATTGCAACATTGCGGTCGCTAAGCTGCACTTCAAGCTGCATGATGAACTTGTCGACCACCTTGGCGATGACCTCGCGTGGCAGACGTCCAAACTGCACGATGGAATCCAGACGATTGCGAAATTCTGGCGCAAACATGCGGTTGATCGCCTCAATGTCGTCACCGGAACGCTTGGTGCGCGAAAAGCCCATCGACTCACGCGCCATATCCGCAGCGCCTGCGTTGGTGGTCATGATCAGTATGACATTGCGGAAATCGATCTGCTTGCCATTGTGATCTGTCAGCTTGCCGTGGTCCATAATCTGCAACAGGATATTGTAGAGATCGGGATGCGCCTTCTCGATTTCATCCAGCAGCAACACGCAATGAGGATGCTGATCAATCGCATCAGTCAGCATACCGCCCTGATCAAAACCGACATAACCGGGAGGCGCGCCGATGAGACGGCTGACCGTATGGCGCTCCATATATTCGGACATGTCAAAGCGCACGAGTTCGACACCCAGCGACTTCGACAATTGCCTGGCAACCTCGGTTTTGCCGACACCTGTTGGTCCGGAGAAAAGATAACAGCCAATCGGCTTTTCGGCTTCTCGCAAACCAGCGCGCGCCAATTTGATGGATGCCGTCAACGCCTGGATGGCGTCATCCTGGCCATAAACCACACGCCGGAGTGTCTCCTCCAGATGCTGGAGAACTTCCGCGTCGTCCTTGGACACGGATTTTGGCGGGATGCGCGCCATCGTAGCAATGGTCGCCTCTATTTCCTTGATACCAATTGTCTTGCGGCGGCGTGATTCAGGCAGCAGCATCTGGCTCGCGCCCGATTCGTCGATGACGTCGATCGCTTTATCGGGCAACTTGCGGTCGTGAATATAACGCGCGGACAATTCCACCGCCGCCTTCACCGCTTCGTTAGTATAGCGAACCTTGTGGAATTCTTCGTAGTAAGGCTTCAGGCCCTTCATGATTTCCACGGCATCGGGTATCGATGGCTCGTTGACATCGATCTTCTGGAAACGCCGGACCAGCGCGCGATCTTTCTCGAAATACTGGCGGTATTCCTTGTAGGTCGTCGAGCCGATACACCGCAGGGTGCCTTGCGCAAGCGCAGGCTTGAGCAGATTGGACGCATCCATCGCCCCGCCCGACGTAGCGCCCGCGCCGATAACCGTATGGATTTCGTCGATGAAGAGGATCGCGCCCTTGTGCTGCTCGATTTCCTTCATCACCTGCTTGAGGCGCTCTTCAAAATCGCCGCGATAGCGCGTGCCCGCCAGCAGGCTGCCCATATCGAGGGAAAAAACGGTGCATTTTGCCAGCACTTCGGGCACTTCACCCTTCACGATCTTGCGTGCGAGACCTTCGGCAATCGCCGTCTTTCCCACGCCGGGATCGCCAACATAGAGCGGGTTGTTCTTTTGCCGGCGGCACAGAACTTGGATCGTGCGCATGACCTCTTTTTCGCGCCCGATCAGCGGATCGATACGTCCGTCCTTCGCCTTCTTGTTGAGGTTGACGCAATAGGCGTCAAGCGCGCCCTCTTTTTTCTTGCCGCCTTCGGAAGCGTCGCGCGGTTCGCGCTGATCGCGTTGGGGCTCTTCTTCCTCGGCGCCGCGAGGAGCCTTGGCAGGATTGGACTGTCCAGCCCGTTTGGCTATGCCATGGCTGATGTAATTGACCGCGTCGTAGCGCGTCATTTCCTGTTCCTGCAGGAAATAGGCAGCGTGGCTCTCCCGTTCAGCGAAGATCGCGACAAGCACATTGGCACCTGTCACTTCCTCACGGCCGGAAGACTGCACATGAATCACTGCACGCTGGATGACGCGCTGAAACCCGGCAGTCGGCTTGGCCTCTTCGTGCCGGCCGCCCGTCGCCAGATTGGCAAGTTCGTGATCGATATAATTGACCAGATTGCGACGCAAGACTTCCAGATCGACGGAACAAGCGCGCATGACGCCTGCAGCATCCTCGTCATCTGTAAGGCTGAAGAGAAGATGCTCCAGCGTAGCGTATTCGTGCCGCCGTTCATTTGCGACTGCCAGAGCGCGGTGCAATGTCTGTTCGAGATTTGCTGAAAAAGACGGCATGATGTCTCCTGGCTATTTCTTTTCCATGATGCATTGCAGGGGATGTTGATGCTTGCGGGCAAAGTCCATCACCTGAGTCACTTTGGTTTCCGCGACCTCGTATGTAAAAACTCCACATTCACCCACGCCATTACGATGCACATGCAACATTATGCGGGTAGCTTCATCGCCATTCTTGTTGAAATAACGGCGAAGAACCGTCACGACGAACTCCATCGGCGTATAATCATCATTCAACAACAGCACCCGGTACATTGAGGGTTTTTTGGGAACTGTCTTTGTCCGCGTTACAATTGCAGTTCCTGTGCCACCGCTACGGCCATCGTCCCCATTGCCCGCTTCTGCGTTCGCAGTGACCGGCGCACGCGTGCGGCGGAATATCGAAGCAATCACGGCGCCCATGGGCCTTCCGCGTTTAGGCAACAGGAATGCTAGCCAGCCGATCACGAGTCGATTCCCTTTCCGGGCTACAAGCCCACGCGACCAAATCACATCAGAGTGTATCGAACACCGAAAGTTTGGAAAGTTCAATCTAGGTCTTGTACCTGCCTTTCACCAGTCCCCCGGCAATTTCATTGGGACCAGTGGTCGGTTTCGGGAACCCGCAACCTCGTTCCCGTGACCGGGCCGGATTCTCTCAAAACGTGCGCGTTCAGCTTGGCAATACGTGAAAGTGAACAATATGGCGCAGAACAAGCGCATCTCGGGCTGAATGGAAGCCGGAGTCGAATTTCATCTGGACAAAAAAGAGGCCCGGCAAAATTGCCAGGCCTGAAATATTGATTCAGTTTCCGCCATCAGAGAGCCAAACACCGGCTTCAAGTCGGGAAATATTTCGGATCAGCACGCCAGAAATTGGCCGCCGATCCGGGAAGACCTGCTTACTTGCCAGCCTTGGCAATGGCTGCCTCTACCGGCTTGAACGCGTCCTTGGCGAATCCGGTGTACATTTCACCAAACTTGGTCGCCTGCGCCATGAAAGCCTCGTAGGCGCTCTTGGCGTAATCTGTCTGAATTTGAAAAGCGGCGTCGAGCGTCTTGGCGCTGAGAAGCTTTTCAACAGCGGCTGAACTGGTCTCGAAATGCTTTTTCGAGAATGCGCTGGCTTCTGTAGCAACCTGCTGGATGCCCTTTTGGACAGTC
>CAMDKB010000167.1 GCA_945901195.1 Rhizobium sp. Q54 | reverse complement strand
TGCCCTTGCCCCGCCGCCAGGACAAGTTAAGTCCGACAGGCTGCTAGTGTTTCGAATATTCGGATACCAAGGCCAACGAGCCTGGGTATGACCGGGCGCGACATCAGAAACTTTCCCAGCCCGGCCGGCTGGTCAGGTGCTCGAATTGCCGGACGGCCTTATTCTTCAGACCTAACCATTTAGACCTCATGATCTTGGTCTCGACGAGGTAGAGATAATCAGCACTGGATCCCGCAGCTGCCCACGCTTTGCGAATCGTCTCATGCCACCAATCCGCGCCTCGAATTGTGCAATGTGCATTCTCGCCATTCGGCAAGGTCTTTTCCGCCGGATAGGCCGCGATATTGCCAAAGACCGCTTTCCGCGCATAGCGGAACTGCTCTTCGAGTATCCAGGGTAGATCTGCTTCGGGAATGTGCTCAAGCACGTCGGTACAAACTACAACGTCGAACTGACCTTTTGGCATGGTCGCGAATGCAAGATAGGCCGGATCGTAGCAGGTGATACTGTCGACGCCCCAATAGTCCTTGATCGAACTTATCCGTGTGCCGCCGATTGAAAGATTGGTGGCAGCGTATTTCACACCTTTGCCTGCCCCGTAATCCAGAATCGTCCGTGCGCCAGTGTCCTTGATCAACCTCTGGATAGTTTTCACGTGCGGCCCCAGGCTGGTGCCACTGAATGTATCTTCGGCGGTGAGGTTCTGTGCGGCGATCCCTTCCGTATGAACAGACTTGTACATATTCAGAAGTTCAGCGTAGCGCGGGCTCGGCGTAAGGCGCGAGTAGGTCATGAGTGAATTCCTTCGGATAGGCTCTGATCGCCGACAGGTGAGAAAACGGCGTTATGTGCAATGGATTCGACTCTTCTACCTTCGCGAAGGGCGCGTTCGCCACCACTTGTGAAATGCCGGTGATGGAGTTCGTAACCGCTTGTTTTCATCCATTGAACAATTGCGTCCTGCTCTCCGACATTCAATTCAACCTGAACAGCGCGTGGGGGCCGTGACGACCCCAAAAGTTTTGCCATGCCTTTGAGGATAGCGAGTTCGATACCGTCGACATCGATTTTGACGAGATCAGGCGGCTCCATTGCTTTGGCTTCGATGAGTTCGTCCACGCTCACAGCAAGGCAGATTTCTGTCGCAGCCGCAGAAAAGGGCTTGCCTGAGCCGTTGGTCTGCGTAGAGCCCAATTGACTACCAGTTACCGAGGGTTCGAAGCTCGTATAGTTGAAGGGTGCAAGCATACGCTTGTCCGCGAGCGCGCATGTAAAAATGGTCGTTCGCTTTTGAAAGCCATTGCGAGCGATGTTGCGCAAAAGAGCAACGGAACTCGGCTTATGCGGCTCGACGGCGTAGACATGCCCTTCATCGCCGACTCGATGGCCCGCAGAAATCGTATAAATCCCAACATTGGCGCCGATATCCAGAAATCGGTCACCCGGCCGGATCGATTGATCGATCCAGGCCATAGTCCCAGGCTCCTTCGCCCAAAGCGTGATGGCGCGATAGGCCTGCAACCGGTTTTCGCACACGAAGGCCGACACAAAGCGCCCATCTTGCACGCGCACGTCAGAGACCAATGCTTTCCTGACCCATGCTTTCGCATCCAGCCAAAGCTTCTCGAAAACCCCGAGATCACGGGCGTTACTCTTGCGCATTAGAAAACCTTTGATCGCTTTATCTCAGACCAGACGTTCAATATTGATCGTCAGTGTCTTGCGAAGGGGAGCCGATGATGGCGTATGAATCGGCGATACCTGATGCCATGAATTGAACGTCTTGATGAACAGCAGGGACTGGTTGGGATGAAAGCCATAATTCCCGAGCAATTCAACGTCATCGAAACCCATGTAGAAGTTTACATGATTGAAAATCTTGCTGCGATCCCTGGGCATGCAGATTTCCGTTCCACCGCCCCAGGCCTGATCCCATGTTTCCCGTTCGTTCATCGAAAGGACGAGCGTGATGAGCTTATTGTGGTTGTCCGTGTGCGGCAGGATGTGGCCCCCATTACCGCCCATTGCAGAGAATTCGAAACGAGCACCCAATTCCGGCATTCGGCGAATCCGCGACAAGAGGCTGGCTCGCTTCGCCCTCGCCTTGGAAACAAACGTGAAGTTTCCTAGTCCAAGATCGATGTTATGACTTTTCAAGAACTCCAGTGTTTCGTCGACGAAAGTCTTGCTTTTGACATAGGCGTGCAGTCGGCCCCATGCGGGCGAGCTCGCCAGAAACTTGTGATATTGATCCGCGTTATTGCGTTCGGACAAGGAGTATTTATCGCCCAACTCTGGCTTGTGTTGGAACAGTTTCCTATCTGGGTAGGTTTGAGCGAGTTCGTCGTAAACCGGTCCCTCGAATACGTCGGTGGCGTAACATACGGGATAGGGTTCGTAGGCGAACGTCGACCGTCGTAACGAAAACAATGAGAAGTCCCCTCGAGCTCCCCGCAGGGGCGCTTAGCTGGAAGCGCGGATGGCACTTGTGGCGCACCGCTTCGTGGGATTGAAAATTCAGTAACGCATGCTATTTGTCAAGCGCCCCGGGCTGGCTGGACACCCGGCCAACTGCCTAACTTGCGAGAACTAATGTCCCGACCTCCCGTCGGCGCCCAGCCCAATTCGCCGATCCCTTTGAGTGTCCTGATCCGGACACTGAATGAGGAAGACCGCTTGGCTAAAACGCTGGAATCTGCCCTGCCCCTGCAGGCGGAAATTCTGGTCGTGGATGCTGGAAGCACGGACAGGACAGTAGAGATCGCTCGTTCGTACGGTGCGGGCGTTGTCACAAATCCCTGGGAAGGCTTCGGACAGCAGCGCCGTTTCGGCGAGATGCAGTGCAGCAACAATTTCGTCTTTTCGTTAGATGCGGATGAAATATTGACGCCGAAAATCGTTTCTGAAATCCGCTCCCTATTCCTCAAGGGCTCGCCCCCCTCGCTTATCCGTGTACGCAAGGCGCTGGTCCCGCCACATTGGGACCAACCGCCTCCGCTAGGGTATTGCCATCAATACGTGCTGATTTACGACCGGAGGATCGCCCGTACAAAGCCGGATCCGAACTGGGACACACTGGAAATTGACGTTAAATCGACTCCTTATACGATCAAGAGCCCGCTGTTGCATTTCAGCTTCCGCGACATCAACCACATGACAACAAAGGCGGTGCAAATCGCAAGACTTGCGGCGAACACTATGCCAGCGCGTTCATCTGGAATGATGAACTTACGGTTGCTGGTTGAATTTCCTTTGTCGTTCCTGAAGTTTTATTTCGTGCGCCGCTACTGCCTTGCGGGGCTGGACGGATTCGTGCTCGCCATAGTGTCGGCATATGGCCGTTTTATCCGAGTGGCGATGATGCGAGAACGCGCGATGCTGGAAAAGAAGAAATCCGTTTGACGGCCCATACCAGCCCGAAGACGACAGATTTCAAGGTAGGGAGCCGCGTGTACAAAACTCTCGTCCTCTCCGGCTCCCAATCTCTAAACCAGCTCATTTCTCCGGCAGGTTCAGCCGAACGTGCAATTCGCGCAATTGCTTTCCGCTGGCTTCAGAAGGTGCGCCCATGAGCAGATCTTCAGCGCGCTGGTTCATCGGGAAGAGTGCGACTTCGCGCAGGTTCTGTTCTCCTGCCACCAGCATGATGATGCGATCCACGCCTGCCGCCATGCCACCATGGGGTGGTGCCCCGTACTGGAAGGCGCGGTAGAGGCCGCCAAAGCGCTCGACTACGGTTTCCTCGCTATAGCCTGCGATCTCGAAGGCTTTCACCATGGCGTCGGGCTTGTGGTTACGGATGCCGCCGGAGGCAATTTCATAACCGTTGCAGACAAGATCGTACTGGAAGGCACTGATTTCGAGTGGTGCTTTGGTTTGCAGCGCCTCAAGACCACCCTGCGGCATCGAGAAGGGGTTGTGAGCAAAATCGACCTTTTTATCTTCCTCGTTATACTCGAACATCGGGAAGTCGACGATCCAGGCCAATTCGAAGCGGTTCTCGTCGATGAGGTTGAGTTCCTTACCCACGCGGATGCGGGCGTCACCCGAGAAACGCGCAAATTTTGCGGGATCGCCGGCTGCAAAGAACGCTGCATCTCCGCCCTTGAGGCCAAGCTGAACGCGAATAGCTTCGGCCCGCTCCGGCCCGATATTATTGGCGATGGGCCCCGCCGCCTCGGTCTTGCCTTCGGTCTCGCGCCAGAAGATATAGCCCAGCCCCGGCTGTCCCTCGCCCTGTGCCCAAGAATTCATGCGGTCGCAAAACGTGCGCTGTCCCCCGCCCGGCGCCGGTATGGCGCGCACACGGTTAGCTGGCGTCTCCAGCATCCGCGCGAAAACCTTGAAATTCGAGCCTCGGAAATGCTCGCTGACATCCTGCATGACGATGGGATTGCGCAGGTCGGGCTTGTCGGAGCCGTATTTCTCCTGCGCTTCGGCCCAGGGGATGCGCTGGAAGCTCTGGGTCACAGCTTTGCCCGGTCCTCCCGAATAATTGGCGAATTCCTCGAACAGGCCGCGATAGACAGGTTCCATTGTCCCCAGAATATCGTCCTGGGTGACAAAGCTCATTTCCAGATCAAGCTGGTAGAATTCGCCCGGCAGACGATCGGCGCGCGGGTCTTCGTCGCGGAAACAGGGCGCAATCTGGAAATAGCGGTCAAAACCCGCCATCATAAGGAGCTGCTTGTACTGCTGGGGGGCCTGCGGCAGAGCGTAGAATTTGCCGGGGTGAATGCGGCTAGGCACCAGAAAGTCGCGTGCGCCTTCGGGCGAGGATGCCGTCAGGATGGGCGTCGCGAATTCGTTGAAGCCGGAGGCTTTCATGCGGGTGCGCATGGAATCGACCACTTTTGTTCGCAACATGATGTTGTTGTGCAGGCGCTCGCGGCGTAGATCAAGAAAGCGGTATTTCAGCCGGGTTTCCTCGGGATAGTCCTGATCGCCAAATACGGGCAGTGGCAATTCGGCTGCCTGCCCCAGCACTTCGGCTTCAGTCACATAAAGCTCCACCATGCCGGTGAGCATATCGGGGTTTTCGGTTCCGGCCGGGCGCTGGCGAACCTTGCCATCGAGCCTGACGACCCATTCGGAGCGGAAGGTTTCCACCAGTTTGAAGGCGGGCGAATCCGGATCGGCAACGCATTGCGTAATGCCGTAGTGATCTCGTAGGTCTACGAACAGGACCCCGCCATGATCGCGGATGCGGTGGCACCAACCTGAGAGGCGCGCCGTTGTAGCGTCATCAGTTTCGCGCAGCTGGCTGCAGGTATGAGTACGATAACGATGCATTTTTCTGTTCCGGAGCCTCCGAACCCGGAACTAGCTCTTCAGCCGGCTCATCGAGTGGATAGCAGTTTCAGGCTTCCGGCAGGGCGGCCCGCGAACCGGACGGCGCATCTGCCGGACGCAGATGGCGGCTGTGTAAGGTAAAACGCCGCCATGGGGAAGGGCCAGATACAGGGCTCTTCACTGGTTCCCCTGCTCCCCCAATTGCAAAGGCGACGGGAGCGCACCGCGTCCGGAAGTTTTGAATCAAATGGAGAACTTTGCCGCAAAGTACTGTTAACTCAGAAAATAACTCTTCAATTGTTGTAAGAAACAACAACCTTCCCTTAGGATATCCCCCCTATCCATTGGTATCGACAAACGGGGTGCCACATGTCGAAACCAGCCGGTTACAACAAGTATTCAGGCCGAATTCTTTTGACGCTTTCGCTTATTGCGATCTGTTCTTTCGTCTTGGTCTTTGCCCGCATTACATCGAATTCATTTGCCAACGAGGACGCCACCGCCGCCAGCCAGGTGGTGACGCGCTACTTCAATCTCGACAGCACGACAATCGAGGCTATCGCCAAGGGAGCGCCGGCGCCCGGCGAATTCAACGCCACGATCGGACGTGGTCTGGCTGCGGACGTCTTCTTCGGTTTCAGGATTTACGACCTGAAGGGAAACCTTCGCTATGTCGCCTCTGCCGCCGAAGGCCTGAATGTAGCATCCCCGGAACTGGGCATGCATAACCCTGCGGCCGAGCAGGTCGCCAAGACTGGCAACGGCATAACAGAAACCGGTGAATTCAAGGCGCGGACCGGTCTTCGCTACCTTGCCGTTACGCTGACCCCGGTGTTGCGCGACGGTAAACCTGTCGCAGTTGGCGAAGTTTATCTCGAACAAACCCAGCGCCTGAACCAGTTGCGTGACCGAATTTCGATTTTGACTGTCCTGACAGCGCTTGTCGCGGCTATCGGGTTTGGCGTTCCCGCTATCGCCTGGCGCCGCAAATCGAACGACCTCGCCTCCCATGAGATCGAACTCGACCAGCAAACCAAGAGGTTCAAGACGGCGCTCGACAATCTGCCACAGGGCATTGCAATGTTCGATGCGAACCGCAAACTCGCCCTCGCCAATAACAGCTACGCTGAAATGTTCGGCCTGCCAGTGGAAACACTGATTGCCGGGACGGCTGCCGACGACATTCGCAAGCTAAGGCTTGAAAAAAGCGGACCGGTGCTGCTCGACTTTGAACATCAGATCAACTCGACACTGATGAACGGCATTGAGACCAGTGAGGAAATGTGGATGTTGCGCAACGGGCGCACCATCAAGACCTGCCGCTATCCTGTGGCAGGCGGCGGCTGGGTGTCGCTCCACGAAGACGTTACAGACGAATTGCAGCATGATCAGGAATTGCAGAAGGCACAGCGCTTTCTCAATACAGTGATCGAAAATATTCCGGTTGCGATTATCGTCAAGAACGCCACATCCTTGCGTTATGAAGTCGCCAATCGCGCGGTTGCGAGCGTACATGGCAAATCGGCAGAGGAAATCATCGGCAAGACCGCTGAGGAATTGTTCACGCCCGAACAGGCCCGAAAGATCACCACCGTTGATCGCGCGGTTTTGACCATCAACGCCAAGGAAGCGCACAAGACCGAAGGCATCATTACAACGCCTGCCAGAGGCGACAGGGTGATCGCAACAAAACGGCTGGCGGTACGCAATCCCAATGGCGAAGCGGCCTGGCTGATTTCCATTCTGGAAGACGTGACCGAGACAAGGGCCGCCGACGCTAAGATCAACTTCCTCGCCCATCACGACCCGCTAACCCAACTTGCCAATCGGGCCCGCTTTCAGGAATGCATTGACGAGGCTGCCAATGAGAACGCATCCGCCGATTTGGCGATAGCGCTCTTTGATCTGGATCGCTTCAAGGAAATAAACGATGCATTCGGTCATGCCGCTGGCGATGAGGTTCTGCGCACTGTAGCTCATCGCCTCTCACGGCGGATCGCCGATTGTGATCTCGCCGCGCGGCTGGGCGGCGACGAATTTGCCGTGGTATTCCGCTCCAACACCAACGAAGCTGCCCTTGATGATCTCATGAACGAGATCATCGCCGACATTCGTCAGCCCATTGAATTCGACTCGCTGAAACTGGTTGTCGAAGCCAGCGCCGGCGTCGCCTTCATGAACGAAAGTCAGAGAGACCGGCAGGTCGTGTTGCGTCAGGCCGATCTGGCTCTCTATGAAGCCAAGAGCCAGGGCAAGGGCGTCTATTGCGCCTACATCCCGGAAATCATGGAGCGTCGGATGAGCCGCAAGGCTCTCGAAATTGATCTCCATGTGGCGGTGGCTGAAAACCAGTTCGAGATTCACTATCAACCGATCGTCGATCTCGGCAATGGCGCAATCGTCAGCATGGAAGCGTTGATCCGTTGGCGCCACCCTGAACGCGGCATGATCCCGCCGCTCGACTTCATCCCGATCGCGGAGGAAACGGGCCTGATCATACCCATCGGGGAAATCGTGCTGGAGCAAGCCTGTCACGCAGCCGCCAAATGGCCTGCTGATGTGAGAGTGTCCGTCAATCTTTCCCCGATCCAGTTCCGCGACCGCAATCTCTCGATGAAGATTGCCAAGGTATTGATGGAGTCCAGGATCCTGCCGTCACGGCTGGAACTGGAAATCACCGAAGCTGCCCTGCTTGACGACAGTTTCGACAATATTCAGCTGCTGACTGACTTGCGTAACACCGGCATCCGCATCGTCATGGATGATTTCGGTACGGGTTATTCCTCGCTGAACTACTTGCGCAATTTCCCCTTCGACAAGATCAAGATCGACCGGTCTTACGTGCGCGATCTGCAGGAGGGCGCCAACCATTCGCGCACGATCCTCAGCGCCGTTCTTGCCATGGCGCACGGGCTCGATCTTTCGACCACAGCCGAGGGCGTGGAAACCCAGGAACAGATGGATATTCTGCGCAACGCCGGTTGCACGGAAATGCAGGGGTATTTCTTCAGCCGTCCTGTGCCGCAGGCAGACCTTGCGGCGATCTTCGAAAAGAACGCCGACAAGCGCCCGATACTCAAACGGATCAGGGCAGCCTGATCTTGTACCAGGTGGCGACCTGCGAATGTCAGGACTTCCGCAGGTAGGTATTACACGACAGGATCAAGCGGCTTCCAGTTTCAGATCCAGCTTGCGCAAGGCTGGCATGACCTGACTGCCAAACAGTTCGATTGATGTCGTCAGTTCCATCAAGGTCTGGTCGCCGAAAGCTGGCTGAATCACACAATAATTGCATTTTGTCGTCGCAAGTTCATGGCTGAGATAATCGGCCATGGACTTGGGCGAACCTGCAAAGCCCCGCCCCTGCTCGACCAGGCCATCCCAGGTTTCCGGACGCGGATGCGTACCGCGCCGCTTGTGAACGCGGAACAGATGGGTGAAGCCCTGATGCCAGCGCGGATAGGCGCGGCGCGCAATTTCGTTGGCCTTGGCGTCGGTTTCGGCGATCACGACAAAGCGGCCCAGACCCATCAGCGGGAATGGGCGCGCGCCATGCGTCTTGCGCCAGACGTCGCGAAATACGTTGTTGCAGTCCACGACATCGGCCAGTGGATCAAGATTGACCGTGGCCCAGCCGTTGCGCGCCGCACGCTCAGCGCTGGAAGGCGTATGGACGCCATACCAGACGGCTGGATAAGGCTTTTGAACAGGCAAGACCTTGAGAATCGTCTTGCCGTACTCTTCGCCAAGCTCCGGCGTATGCATGATGCCGGTTTCGAGCGCGGTGAGGATGCGCGGCAAATCGCGTCGATAGATTTCCTCTGTATCCTCCGGATTGATGCCAAAATAGGT
>CAMDKB010000166.1 GCA_945901195.1 Rhizobium sp. Q54 | reverse complement strand
AGTCCTGCGGTGAATTTCCAATGGCGACAGCTTGCTGGCTGGCGAGTTTCTCGCCGACCTCCGGCTTCAGGAGCGCAAGTCGCGCTGCATCATTCAGCTTGCGGATGATCGCCGCAGGTGTCCCCGCTGGCGCCACAAGTCCGAAAAAGGCGACCCAATCCAGATCGTGCAAGCCAAGTTCTGCAAACGTCGGCACATCAGGCAAGACGCTCAAGCGCCTTTGCGAAGAGACCGCAAGCGCGCGCAGCTTGTTGTTTTGCACCATGGGCAGCGTTGTTGGCAGGTTGTCGTACATGACTTGCACATGCCCCGCGACAACATCGGCAAGCGCCGGGCCAACGCCGCGATAGGGTACATGCACCAGCTGTGTCGCCGTCGCCATGCTGAATTGCTCGCCCATCAGGTGACTGACTGAGCCAACGCCGGCCGAGGCATACGTCACGCCATTGGCTTGCGCTTTCGCGTAAGCGATAAATTCCGCCATGTTGCGCGGCGGAAGCTGTGGGTTGATAGCCATGATGTTGGGGACCGAGGCGAGATTTGTAATCGGCGCCAGATCCATCGTCACATCGTAGGCGAGGGTGCGATAGACGGCCGGATTGATCGCCAGCGTTGAAGCCGTGCCCATGCCGATTGTATAGCCATCCGGTGTGGCTTTCGTGATCGCGGCAGTGCCTGTCGAGCCGCCGGCGCCGGCGCGATTGTCGACGAGCACGGATTGGCCCAGGATTGGCCGCATGGCGTCGGCGATGACGCGCGCAAGTACATCCGTCGAGCCGCCGGGCGCAAAAGGTACGATGAGATTGATGCTGCGCGAAGGCCAGACCTCTTGCCCACAGGCAGGCGAATAGGCTGCAATCCCGGCAAGGCAGGACACCAGCACGTTGATCGTGCGCAACACTCTGAACATTTGCTCGGTCCGTATGTCATCCCGGACGCCCAAAGGCGTTCCGGGAGCGTGTGGTGATATACAACTACGCGATCCCGTACAAAATGCTGCGCGTTTTTTCGGGATGACAATTGGCGCGCGACCACGCGTCATCCCCGCCGAGCGAAGCGAGAACCGGGACCGTTCAGTTGTTGCACAATACGGCAGAGGGTCCCGGACAAAATGCTGCGCATTTTTCCGGGATGACACGTTTGGGCGCGGCGCAATCGGCTTAGTGCAATTGCGCTTTGAGTTCGCCAATCCCCTTGGTGATCAGGCTGGCTGCGGCGTCGCCCTTTGTCTGGTTGCGCAGCAGGGTTTCGGCAGCCTGCACGGCAGCATCGGCGGCGGCAGCGCGCACTTCGTTGGTGGCTTGAACCTCCGCCATGGCAATCTTGCCTTCCGCCTGCTTGGTGCGCCGGGCGACAAATTCTTCCATGCGGGCTGCGGCTTCCTTGGCCATGCTGTCAGCTTCTTCCTTCGCCTGGGCGACGATGGACTGAGCCTCTTTCTCCGCATCAGCAGACTTCTGCTTGTAGGAAGCCAGCAGGGACTCGGCTTCCTCACGCAGACGCTTGGCCTCAGCCAGTTCTCCGGCAATCTGGTTCGAGCGTCCGTCAAGCGCAGCGATCAACGTGCGATGGACACCGAGATAGCCGAGCAGCAGCACAAACAGCACAAAGCCGAAGGCTACATAAAATTCCGCATCGAAATGCATCGTTCTTTCCTTAGCTTGCTTTGCCGGCAGAAAACGCCGCAGCCAATGCGGCTGCATCTGGCGCAATGCCTGTCAGATGCTTGACGATATCGCCTGCCGCTTCCTGCGCAATCGTGGAGACATTGGACATGGCCTGCGCCTTCATCGCCTCGATCTGCGTTTCTGCAGCAGCGATCTTGCCGTTGAGTTGTTCCTCAAGCGCCTTGCGCCGGGTGTCGCTCTCGCCGGAAATCTGTGCGCGCATCTGCTGGGCAGTTGCCTGAGCCTTCGCCTTGGCGTCGGCGATTGTTTCCTCGTAGGCGGCCGCCGCGTCATTGGCGCTTTTCTGCGCGTTGGAGGCTGTCGCCAGATCGCCCTCGATGCGCGAGCGGCGTGAGTCCAGAATTTCGCCTACACGCGGCAGGGCGATACGCGACATCAGCCAATAAAGAAGGCCAAACGTGATGACGAGCCACACCAGAGTGGGCGCGAATGTCGTGGGGTCAAACGGCGGAAAGCTCGCGCCGCCTCCGGCGCTCGCCGCGCTATTCGCAGTTTCGGCAGCTTTGGCTGCAGTGATGAACATCGTCTTGATCCGCGAAAATGGAGAAAACGCGCCGGCGGACCGGCGCGCTGATCGTCGTTTACTTCACGAAGAGCAGGATGATCGCCACCAGGAAGGCGAAAATGCCAAGACCTTCGGCGAGCGCTGCACCGATGAAGGCGCGGCCGAACTGGCTGTCAGCTGCCGAGGGGTTGCGCAGAGCGCCGGAGAGGAAGTTGCCGAAAATCGTACCGACGCCGACGGCGGCGATACCCATGCCGATTGCGGCAAGACCTGCGCCAATCCATTTTGCTGCTACGGGATCCATTATATACTCCTGCTAGGTTTGGTTTGGGACACCAGCTGTTGTTGTAGTGTGATTATTAGTGACCCGGATGAATTGCGTCGTTCAGATAGACGCAAGTGAGGATGGCGAACACATACGCCTGAAGGACTGCGACCAGTAATTCGAAGGCCGTCAACAAGACAATCGCCGCAACTGGCAGGGTCGCCAGCGGTGCCCATGCGCCAGCCCCGATCAGCATGACCACAAAGCCCGCGAAAACTTTCAGCGTGATGTGGCCTGCCAGCATGTTGGCGAAAAGACGAATGGAGAGCGAGATCGGGCGCGACACGAAAGAGATCACCTCGATCAGCACCAGGAAGGGCAAAAGGATCGGCGACACGCCCGACGGCACGAACAGATTCAGGAAGTGTATGCCGTTCTTGTAGAAGCCGTAGACAATGACCGTCAGGATCACCAGCGCAGCCAGCGCGAATGTGACCGCAATCTGGCTGGTGACAGTGAACGTATAGGGGATGAGGCCGATCACGTTCGAAAACAGGACAAACATGAACAGCGTGAAGACGAAGGGGAAGAACTTCATGCCATGTTCACCCGCCGTGCTTCGCACAGTGGACGCGACAAATTCATAAGCCATTTCCGCCGCCGATTGCAGGCGTCCAGGCACCACCGAACGGGCGCGCGTGCCATAGAGCATGAGAATGGAAATGGCCGCCAGGATGATGACCATGAACAGCGAGGAATTGGTAAAGGAGGCGTCGACGCCGAAAATCTTGAGCGGGATGATGCGCTGGATTTCAAACTGATGGATCGGGTCGATTGCATTGCCGGAAGCCGCCACGTCTTTTGCCCTTCAAACTTTCGGCTGTCCCGTTGCCGGGTTGGCCGCGCCTTCATTGGTTCAGGGCTGGTCCGCCCTGGGGTTGTCGCCGCCCGTAGAAGTTGGTCGCGACGCGATTCGATAGACATTCATAAAGCCGGCCGCTGTGCCCAGTGCCCCGAAGACGAGGAGGAACAGCGGTGATGTCGAGAACCACTTGTCCAGCAGCCACCCAAGGAAGCCGCCGGCGAGGACGCCCGCCACAAATTCCGACAACACGCGAAAACCAAGACTGAGAGCCTTGCCGGTTTCCCCAGTGGGTCCGACAGATTTCTCTTCCTCCGCCTTCTGCGCTTCGGCCTGTTGACGCTGCGTCTCCAGAGCGCCCGAGAGTTTTTCGAGCCGCGCCTTTAAGGCCTCGTCGTCAGCGCCGCGCGCCGCGTCCTTTTCAGCGTCCATGGATATGACCCTCTCCCATGCCACGCGCCGTTTAACCGGACGCGCCACATAAAGATAGGTTCACAGAGCACATATACGCCGTGATTACCCGAAAAGCCTGCAGGGCGATTCCTGCGCCGCCGGTAAAACCGACCGCAAATATACCGAAATCAGCCCCTAAAAGCCCCGCTCCTGCGAGCGCGCGGAACATAGGGGTGGGTTTAGACCGAGTCAAGCGTGCGGACGCCCTATTTTCAGGTACAAGTCCATTTTAAATCAGCAGGTTAAACAGCGTGCGACTTTATGCTTGGCCGCAATGCAACATGCCCGGTGCGAATCTCCGCCATTGCGACCCGCAAGCCCTCCTGAAACCGGCTTGCAAATATGGCGGGCGGCGGGCAGAATCCCGAACAAATAATAACAAGCAATGCGTCGCCGAGGAAAATGTCATGCCAGCCAACGCCAGTGTGGAGCTCAAGGCCGGACAGAGCATACCCATCCTCGATCTGGCCCCACTTCTGACCGGCGATTCCAGCCAGAAGCAAAAGATCGTCCGCCAGATGGGCGAGGCCTGCGAAAGCATAGGATTTTTCTTTATCCGCAATCACGGGGTCCAGCAGGCCGTGATCGACAGGGCCTTCAGGGAGTGTGAGCATTTCCACTCTATGCCGCTGGAGAAGAAACTGGAAGTGCGGGCCACCACCAAGATTGTCGGCTACCTGCCGTTGGGGGGCCAGACCCAGCGAACCTCCGTCCATGGAAAGAGCGTCGTGCCGGATCGCAGTGCATCCATGTATGTCCGGCAGGAGTTTCCGCCCGATCATCCAGACCGCATCGCGGGAAAACCTTGGGTGTTCGATAACCGCTGGCCTGCGGATCTTCCCGGCTTTCGCGATGGGACGCTGGGGTTTCTCGACGCCATGGCAGGCCTTGGCCATACCCTGCTGGAATTGCAATCCATCGCCCTGGGACTGCCGCCCAATTATCTCAATACGCACGAAGCGTTCAGTCCGCCAACCTATAACCTGCGCCTATTGCACTATCCGCCGCGCGATCCCGACATTCCCGGTCAATTCGGCATTGGCCCCCATACAGACTATGGCTACATGACCATACTCGCGCAATCCAATCTGCCCGGGCTGGAAATCCTCGCACGCGATGGAACATGGATCGAAGCGCCGGCGCTCGAAGGCCACCTGCTCATCAACAATGCGGATATGTGCCGGCGCTGGACAAACGAGCGCTATCGCTCCGCCCCCCATCGCGTCATCAATCGCACCGGCCAGATGCGCTATTCCGTGCCATTCTTCATCGGCCCGCGGGTGGATATCGCACTCGACGCCTGGCCAACCTGCAAGGGTGAAGGCTATCCAACGCCTAGAGACCCCTTGTCATTTGGCGCCTATCTCGGCGAGGTGAACAAGAAGAACTATGATTTGCCCGGAGAAGAGAAGGCGGCGGCCGATCAAGATAATGCGAAGAATTGATCCGCGACCACAAGCAGGTTACGTGTCCAAGCAGGTTACTTGTCAAAGTCACAATGATCCCGGCGGCTGCCAAAACCGGTTCCGCAATGTTAAACACCCAGGCGAGGAAACATGAAACTTCACGGCTACTTCCGATCTTCTGCTTCCTATCGTGTGCGCATCGCGCTCGGCCTCAAGGGCCTGAAGGCAGAGCAGGCCTTTTATCATCTTCGCAAGGGCGAACAGCGCTCGGACCAATTTTTGAAACTCAACCCGCAAGGTCTTGTGCCGGCGCTGGAAACCGATGACGGCAATATGCTGACCCAATCCATGGCCATGCTCGAGTGGCTGGAGGAGACGCACCCCAACCCGCCCATGCTGCCGAAGGACCCCGTTGCGCGGGCGAAAGTGCGGGCATTTGCCTATGTCATCGCCTGCGAAATTCACCCGGTTCAGAACCTTCTCGTGCTCAACAATGTGCGCGCCCTGGGGCACGGCGATGTAGAAGTCAACGAATGGGCCCGCCGCACCAATTATGAGGGATTGGCCGCTTGCGAAGCCCTGCTCGCACACGAAAAAGGCCCGTTCTGCTTTGGCGCAACGCCAACGCTCGCCGATATCTGCCTGATTCCGCAAATGGGCAACGCCCGGCGTTTCGGCGCCGACGTTTCTGGCTTCAAGCGCCTGCTGGAAGCAGAAGCCGCCTGCGAGAACGTTCCAGCATTTGCAGATGCAGCGCCGGAGAAGCAGCCCGACGCAGAATAGGCCACCAAAAGCCGGCGATTTCTTTGCACGCCTGCGGCGTTGTGTGACGGGCATTGACAGTATACTTATTGTAAGTATACTTACAAATATCCGGACGCTTCAAGGTCCCGCAGGCGAGGGAGATTTTCATGGCAGGCTCACGCGACAACACAATTCTATTGGTAGGCGGCGGAATAGGCGGCATGGCGGCGGCGCTGGCGTTGTCGCAGGCGGGCTATGAAGTAGATCTTCTCGAACAGGCTGCTGAACTTGGTGAAATCGGCGCGGGCATTCAGCTCGGCCCCAATGCCTTTGCCGCCATGGACGCACTGGGATGCGGCCCGCGCGCCCGCGCCCGCGCTGTTTATAACGATGAATTGCTGATGATGGACGCGATCGACGGGTCCGAAGTGGCCCGTCTCATCACGGGTGAAGCTTTCCGCATGCGGTTTAACAATCCCTACGCAGTCATTCATCGCGCTGACATTCATCTGTCAATTTACGAAGAGGCTCAGACACACAAGAACATTCGTATTCATACAGATTGGCGTATCGTGGAAACAGACATCGGCAGCAAATATTCAAAAGTGAAAGACGCCAAAGGCCGTGAATTTGAAGGCATTGCGATCATCGGTTCTGATGGCGTGAAATCAGTCGTGCGGCAAAAGCTGATCGGCGACCCCCACGTTGTTTCAGGTCACGTCGTTTATCGTGCAGTTTGCCCGCGCGAGGAATTCCCGGAAGACTTGCGATGGAATGCAGCGACACTTTGGGCGGGCCCAAAATATCACATCGTTCACTATCCACTGCGCAACGGTGAAGAGTTCAACATCGTCATAACCTTCCACAGCCGTGACAAAGAGGAATGGAGCGTGCGAGAAGGATCGCGCGAAGAGCTCCTGTCCTATTTCACGCAGATCAACAAGAAGCCCCGGCAAATTCTGGAAAAGGCCAACACTTGGCAGCGCTGGGCGACAGCTGATCGCAACCCCACGGAAAAATGGGGCGAGGGTCGCGCAACGCTGCTGGGCGACGCTGCGCATCCTCCGCTGCAATACATGGCGCAAGGCGCGTGCATGGCGCTGGAAGATGCAGTGACATTGCGCGAGGCGCTACGCGTCTGTGATCGCGATATCGAAAAAGCTTTCCGTCTATATGAGACAATTCGCATTCCGCGCACAGCGCGCATACAACTTTCCGCACGCGAAATGGGCCGTATTTTCCATGCCGCCGGCGCCGAACGCCTTGTCCGCAATTCGCTCTGGAAGGGGCGTACACAAGACCGCTATTACGATTCCATCGAATGGCTTTATGGATGGACGGTTGAAAAATGCCTCGATTGAGCCGCGCTACGAAAAACGAAGGCGCGACGAAATCCAATGATCCCTTGCACTCCGGCCTGTTTGTACATTCCATGCCTGGTCATCTTGTGCGGCGTCTGCAGCAGGTCGCTGTGCGCTTGTTCTCGGACGAAGTGAACGGTGATCTGACGCCTGTGCAGTTTGCGGCGCTCTGCGCGATCAACGATCGCCCGAATATCGGGCAGGCGGCGCTTGCCGCCCTGATCGGATATGATCGGGCAACCATGGGCGGCGTCATCGACCGGCTCGAACAGAAAGGCTTTGTCGCGCGCGTCGCTTCGGCAGAAGACCGCCGCTCCAATGCGCTTGCGCTATCAGCTGCAGGCCACAAGGTGATCGCGGCGGTGAAGCCGAAAGTTGAGGCGGTACAGCAAAGCCTGCTTGCCCCGTTGAGCGATGCGGAGCAGCGGCAATTCGAAGCCATGTGCCTCAAACTTCTGGCGCATCACCGGGGATAAAGCTATCCTCATCCATCACGTTTGCCAGGGGGAAGCGCATGAGCGACCATACGCACGATCACGGTCATGGTCCCCATAGCCATGGCCCCGGCGATCCTCACGATCATGACCACGCGAAAAATGATTATCACCACTTCGTGCCGCCTTGTGGCTCGAAAATGGGTGGGGCCACTCCGCGCGAACATACCGCGCAGAGATTATCCGGCCCGCGCGCTCCCATTCTTTTCGGGACTTGGGAAAAACTCTTTCAGGAACCATTCAAGGGCATGACCACAGACGGTCATGTGATCCCGGATCTCTATCATTTGAAGCCCGAAGGCGCGCCCGTCGCTGAAATGATGCAGGCTGTTGCCGGGCTCCTCGCCCTGCTGGGTGAAGAGCAGAAAAAGGCCATGTGGTTCCCGGTGGATTCGCAGCAATGGCGGCGCTGGCAGAACACGGAACTCTATGTCGAACATTACGGATTGCGCCTCGATGAAGTCTCCTCGACGGTGCAGGAAGCCACCATGAACGTGCTGCACGCCAGCATGAGCCGGCATGGTTATGATCTGGCGCGCGATGTCATGCGTCTTAACAGGTTTCTGGGAGACATCATTGGCGGCGCGGCGATTCTTGGCGAGTGGTCCTATATCTTTTGCCTGTTCGGTACGCCGCATGCGACAGAGCCCTGGGGCTGGCAATTGTTCGGCCATCACCTCGCGCTGAATTGTCTGGTGATCAATGGACAGATGACGTTGACCCCGGCCTTTTGGGGCGCAGAGCCTGTGGCAGCCGATCATGGACCCTTCAAGGGCGTGAGACTGTTCGAAGACGAGGAACGCGAAGGCCTCGCACTGATGCAATCCTTTTCCAAAGACGAGCAACGCCGCGCTATTGTTGCCCATTCCATGATGGGCGGCGATCTGCCAGAAGGCCGCCGTCATTTCGCCGACAATCTCAATTTCGGCGGCGCCTATCAGGACAATCGCGTTGTGCCTTATGAAGGCCTGCGCGCCAGCGATATTTCGCTCGCCCAGCAGAGCGCGCTGATGGATATTGTGCAGCGCTATCTCATGTCCCTGCCGCCTGGCCCCTTGGAGGCGCGCCTTGCAGAAATCGAACGGCATTTGAAAGACACGCATTTCTGCTGGATTGGCGCCACGGGCAATGACAATCCATTTTATTATCGCATCCAGAGTCCGGTTATCTTTATCGAGTTTGATCATCATGCCGGCGTGTTTCTGACCAATCAGGAACCGGCGAAGTTTCATGTGCATACGATTGTGCGCACACCCAATGGCAATGATTTTGGCTATGATCTCCTGCGCCAGCACTACCAGAATGCGCCACACCACAAACCCGGTCACAAAGACTGAACCATGAGCCGTAAACCCAAGGTCGCGATTA